>NZ_CBFFRJ010000049.1:0-34488 GCF_965644225.1 Phytobacter sp. V91
GAACCAGATTTAATCTGACAGACACCTGTATAAATAACCGGTAACTGTCAGATCAGGTCTGAGCTAGTACACCTTATGTTCTCATAACTGACGATTAAATCGCACCTTCCTTAACGTCTTCGTCATCCAGGTGCCATTCAAAAACTGCGTCATTCCCGCTGCAGAACTTTTATATACCGTAAGCTGTCCCGTTGAGTTTGCAGAGTCTCTGCAGACAGACGTTGGTTTCCATACTCCCCCAGGATATTTAGCGGCTTCCGCATTAATAACAGCCGCAATACTCTGCGGCATGATACCGCTCCGCTCAGATGCGCGAATAATATCATTCCAGTAAATAACATTCTTCCCTAACATCAAATCATAACGGTTAGGACAAACATGATTCACATGGAGCCTGGGCTTGCCATCGGTATCTCTTCCAACGTTGATGGTATTAAGTGCGGTACTTTCATTTTCAACATTACCTGCCGGACCCGTTAATGCCGCGCTTTTTCCTTTCACTCTCACCTTTGGGCTTGAGAGCGTCACCTCCATTTTGCCTTCCGGAGGGACAAAGTGGGCAATTTCTTTTATCTTTCCCAGTCCGCTGGATACAGAGATCTTAATTTCAGCTTCAGCCTCCGCTGTAAAATCACCAATCCGGCCAAGACCATCGGTTATGGATTCGTAAACCTCACCCAGTGCTGAGGTAACTTTAACCTTCAAACCGACAATAGGTTTCTCTATCAGATCCGCAAAAGAGAATGATAACAGACACTGCTTATTATCAATTCTCTCTTCACTTCCCTCTTGACTGTCATCCAGCGTGTAATGCTTTTGTGGAATTTTTATCTCCTGCCCCGGATAAATTAAGGCCGGATTTTCGATATTGTTATAATCAGCAAGTTCGGCAATTGAGCAATGATATTCTTTGGCGATTTGTCCAAGCGTATCCCCTTTACGCACAACGACATTTTGCTCATCCGGCGATAATGACCAGATATCATCTAATGGAACAGGCTTATCCTCCTGATCAAGGTAACATTTCCAGTCAGAAGACCATCCCAGAAAACCATCATATTCTGTCGGTTTATCCTGTGGTCCATCAAAAAGTGGTGTGGGTTTTGTCGTCACGTGATTATTCTCCAGTGCAGGGTCTGAATAAAAGTTCGTTACTCTGGATACCGTCAATTCCTTTTAGGGTGCCAAACATATGGTTTAATTCAGGCTCTGCTGATGTCAGATTCTCGTCATCTTGCCTGTTTGACTCCCCGGAATGGCCCTCATCTCCTCCGGCACCGCCGTTGCCCTGATCCGTTGACGGCTGATCCTCATCCGCTAGCGCCTTGAGCATTCCCGGCATTAACGTTCCGACTGGCGAGCCCGGACTCCCACCGCTGTTAAGGTTGATTTTTGGACCACTGATATCCACGCCGCCTGCATGGATGACCACAAATGCGTCCCCGGCTTTCAGAGTGATGCAACGACTCTCCAGCACAATGTTATCTTCCACCCGGATACCCAGCACACCGGCCACCTTCTGCGCCATGTCGCCCCTGACCTCCAGACTGTGCATTCCCTCCGTCAGGCTGATGTGATCTCCTCGGGTGGTGTACGCCAGGGTCCCTTCAACCGTCACCTTACGATCGTTTGCCACGTACAATCCCTCGTCGTGACTGATATCCGTTCGCCGGTCATGCTTCACCTTCACCGTCTGGTTGTTGCCGACCCTGACATTCCGATCATGCCCCACGGTGATGCTCTGGTTATTCCCGATAGTCTCCGTATGGTCCACCTTCACCCTGGTGGTCCGGTTATTCTGCACCTCCGTATCCATGTTCTTCTGCGCATGGATATAGACCTGTTCATTCTCCGTCGCATCCTCAAAGCGCAGTTCATTAAACCCCTCGCCCTTGTACGTCTTCGAGCGGATGGTCATCTGCGTCTTTGTTCCCGGCAGACCGCCCGGCGAGCGGTTATTGTGGTGGTACGTCCGCCCCATGATTATCGGCTGGTCCGGGTCTCCGTTCAGAAAGTCCACTATCACTTCCTGACCCACCCGCGGAATGGCCAGATTGCCAAATCCCGCGCCCGCCCACGCCTGCGACACCCGTACCCAGCACGAGCTGTCCTCATTCCCCGGTGAGTAACGGTCCCAGTGAAAACGCACCCGCACCCGGCCGTACCCGTCGCAGAAGATTTCCTCGCCTTTCGGGCCCGTCACAATCGCGCTCTGCGGGCCGTCCACTCTGGGTTTTTCCCGTGGCTGTACACGCCATGTCCTGTCCGCCGGTATCGCCTCAAAATAATTACTCAGCGTGGTTCCGGCTCCCCGACTTCCATGCTGCGCCTGCGGCTGTTCCCCGGTCAGCACACTCCCCACTATCTGCCATTCACGGTTCAGCGGGTCTGACGGATGCCCGCTCAGGGTGAAACGCTTACCCGGCCACAGGACCGGCGAATGACTGTAGCCCGTCGCGGTCTCGGCATCATTCCGCCAGCCCTCGACCTGATAGCGGGCAAACACCTTCCCGTGCGCCTCATCCTTAAATCGCCCCGGATAATCAAAGATTTCATACTGCGTCAGCTGTCCGTTCAGGTGCTTCCCGTCATGGGCGTAATACGCCGACCAGTGCAGGATATGGAAGGTATAGTCCTGGGTTTCCACTGACGAAGGCCGTATCTGTGCGTGATAGCGGAACTGGCTGATGCACGCCGTTGACGCGTCCGTATTGCCGTCCGGATTGAACGGCAGCGGTCTTTCCAGCGCCGACGCCCCGGCCACATCGTCGGTCAGCACCAGCGTCTGCTCCGCGATGTCCGGTGCGGGCCAGTCATAAAAGAAGATGCCTTCCTCCGCCCACAGCCGCGTCAGGAACGCCAGGTCGCTTTCACCGTACTGCACGCAGAACTCCCGCGCCGAGTGCGCCTCATAAAAAACCGGCGTCCAGTCAGTGACGCCGTTTTCCTTCAGCAGAATG
Organism: Phytobacter sp. V91; assembly: GCF_965644225.1. Classification (NCBI taxonomy): domain Bacteria; kingdom Pseudomonadati; phylum Pseudomonadota; class Gammaproteobacteria; order Enterobacterales; family Enterobacteriaceae; genus Phytobacter; species Phytobacter sp. V91. The sequence goes on from NZ_CBFFRJ010000049.1 coordinate 2,961, forward strand.
GAAGAGATAGTCTGGATGTCCTGCTGCTGGAAGATACGGAAGTTCTGCCGCAGCCCGCAGCGCCAGAGCAGCGGAGAGATAATCAGGTGGTATCCCGTCTGCCAGCGATTGTTTTCACGCAGGGTGAACGCCGTGACAATGCCGCTGACCGTGCGTTGTGGTTCATTTCCCTGCCAGAGAGTCAGTACCGCCGTCTTTTCCAGAAAGTCCGTCGCGGCCAGGTCCGGCAGGTTGCTGGCGATATCCACCTTCAGCATGAAGGGTTTTGAGTAATGCTGTACCAGACGGAAACTCACCACCGCTATGGCGGTCTCCGCCAGACCGTCGATATTCAGCGTAAAACGCACGCCCTGTGCTGGCATAATTTATATTCCATTATTTAACTGACACCAGACACATCAGCAATATCAATTATTCATCCTTATTAATTAGACCAGGTAAATAATTAACAGAGATGGCAACTGGCGGATAAATGTACATTTAAAGATGGAATAAATAATCACGAAAAACAAGCCATTTTATTTTTTTCGGATAACAACCCTGAATCAATTAAACTGACATTCATAAGATTTATATAATTGATATATATATTTCACCAGAATGATTTATGTTTTCCTTATCGGATTTTATTAAAAAAATAAAAAAGGCCGCTCTTTGCAGAGCGGCCAACCATGTCGAACATATTACCGCCCCTTTAAAAAGGGGCCTTAAGACTTATTTGATGATCGATTTCAGCGCTTCGCCGATATCTGCCAGGCTGCGAACCGTCTTCACGCCAGCCGCTTCCAGAGCAGCAAATTTCTCATCCGCTGTCCCTTTGCCACCCGCGATGATCGCGCCTGCGTGACCCATACGTTTGCCTTTCGGCGCGGTAACACCGGCGATATAGCCGACGACCGGTTTGGTCACATGATCTTTGATGTACGCGGCCGCTTCTTCTTCCGCGCTACCGCCGATTTCACCGATCATGACGATCGCTTCGGTCTGCGGATCTTCCTGGAACAGCTTCAGGATATCGATAAAGTTGGAACCCGGGATCGGGTCGCCGCCGATACCTACGCAGGTGGACTGACCAAAGCCGTAGTCAGTGGTCTGCTTAACCGCTTCATAGGTCAGCGTACCGGAGCGGGAAACGATGCCCACTTTACCCGGCTGGTGAATGTGCCCCGGCATAATGCCGATTTTGCATTCGCCAGGGGTAATCACGCCCGGACAGTTCGGGCCAATCATCCGCACGCCAGCCTGATCCAGTTTCACCTTCACGGTAAGCATATCCAGCGTCGGGATGCCTTCGGTAATGGTGATAATCAGTTTGATACCCGCATCAATGGCTTCCAGAATGGAATCTTTGCAGAAAGGAGCCGGAACATAGATAACGGAGGCTGTCGCACCGGTGGCTTCGACGGCTTCGCGCACGGTGTTAAACACCGGCAGGCCCAGATGAGTGGTGCCGCCTTTGCCTGGCGTCACACCGCCAACCATCTGCGTACCGTAAGCAATGGCTTGTTCTGAGTGGAACGTCCCCTGGCTACCGGTAAAGCCCTGACAGATAACCTTGGTGTTTTTATCGATTAAAACAGACATTATTTACCCTCCACTGCGGCAACAACCTGCTGCGCTGCATCCGTCAGACTTTTCGCTGCAATAATATTCAGGCCGCTGTCAGCCAGGCGTTTGGCGCCCAGTTCCGCGTTATTGCCTTCCAGACGTACCACAACAGGTACGTTAACGCCCACTTCTTCAACCGCGCCGATGATGCCATCAGCGATCAGGTCGCAACGGACGATACCGCCGAAAATGTTCACCAGCACGGCTTTGACATTGTCGTCGGAGAGAATGATTTTAAAGGCTTCAGTCACACGCTCTTTGGTCGCACCGCCGCCCACATCAAGGAAGTTTGCCGGTTCGCCGCCGTGCAGTTTCACGATGTCCATGGTACCCATCGCCAGACCCGCGCCGTTAACCATGCAGCCGATGTTGCCGTCCAGAGCCACATAGTTCAGCTCCCAGTGAGCAGCCTGCGCCTCACGTGGATCTTCCTGCGACTGGTCGCGCATCTCGCGCAGATCCGCCTGACGGAACAGGGCGTTACCATCGGCGCCCAGTTTGCCATCGAGGCAGATCAGATCGCCCTGCTTAGTAATAACCAGCGGGTTGATTTCGATAAGCGCCAGATCGCGCTCAAGGAAAATGGTCGCCAGGCCCATAAAGATCTTGGTGAACTGCTGAACCTGCTTACCTTCCAGACCCAGTTTGAACGCCAGCTCACGGCCCTGGTACGGCATTGGACCGGCCAGCGGATCGAGGGCGATTTTGTGGATCAGGTGCGGGGTCTCTTCCGCCACTTTTTCAATTTCCACACCGCCTTCGGTAGAGGCCATAAACACCACACGACGGGAGCTACGATCGACGACCGCGCCCAGGTACAGCTCTTTATCAATATCGGTTGCAGCTTCAACCAGGATCTGATTTACCGGCTGACCGTTGGCGTCTGTCTGGTAGGTCACCAGACGTTTACCGAGCCAGTTTTCCGCGAACGCGCGAATATCTTCTTTGCTGTGAACAACTTTCACGCCACCGGCTTTACCACGACCACCAGCATGCACCTGGCATTTCACTACCCACGGACCGGCACCAATTTTGGAGGCGGCTTCTTCTGCTTCACGCGGCGTCGTACACGCATAGCCTACTGGCGCAGGCAGACCGTAACGGGCAAAAAGTTGTTTTGCCTGATATTCATGTAAGTTCATGTTCTGTCCATCCGGTTGATAAATGCATTACTTTTCGCCGGGTGACGATTCGCTTACCCGGCCTGCGAAAAACCCGGCAGGCAAACGCTGCCGGGCGTTACGGCTAAAACTATACGTCGAGCAACAGACGGGTCGGATCTTCCAGCAGATCTTTAATCGCCACTAGGAAGCTGACCGACTCACGACCATCGATCAGACGGTGATCGTAGGAGAGCGCCAGGTACATCATCGGCAGAATTTCAACTTTGCCATCAACGGCCATTGGGCGGTCTTTGATCGCATGCATCCCGAGGATCGCGCTCTGCGGTGGGTTGATGATAGGCGTGGACATCAGCGAACCAAAGACGCCGCCGTTGGTGATAGTGAAGTTACCACCGGTCAGGTCTTCAACGGTCAGTTTGCCGTCACGGCCTTTAATCGCCAGATCTTTGATCCGTTTTTCAATATCGGCCATACCCAGAGTATCAACGTCACGCAGCACCGGCGTAACCAGACCTCGTGGCGTGGAGACCGCCATGCTGACGTCAAAGTAGTTATGATAAACCACGTCATCGCCATCAATTGAGGCGTTCACTTCCGGGAAGCGTTTCAGGGCTTCCACGACCGCTTTGACGTAGAAAGACATAAAGCCCAGACGGATACCGTGACGTTTTTCAAACGCGTCACCGTACTGCTTACGCAAATCCATAATCGGCTTCATGTTCACTTCGTTGAAGGTCGTGAGCATTGCGGTCGAGTTTTTCGCTTCCAGCAGACGTTCCGCCACGCGTTTACGCAGACGGGTCATCGGCACACGTTTCTCAGAACGACCAGCCAGCTGTGGCGCCGCCGCAGGAGCTAATGGTGCGGCAACTTTGCTCTCTTCGCTCTTCGCCGGGGCTTTCGCCAGATGTTTATCAACATCTTCGCGAGTAATTCGACCACCAACACCGGTGCCTTTGATCGCGCTGGCTTCAAGATTGTGCTCTCCCAGCAGGCGACGGATCGCCGGGCTGAGCGCATCATTGGATTGTTCTTCCAGGGACGCCTGCTGGCGCTGAGCCGGGGTCGACTCTTTGGCGTCAGATTTCGCGCTGCTCTCTTTACCTGCGCTGTTACCTTCACGCAGGCGACCCAGGATCTGGCGCGAAGTCACGGTAGTACCTTCGTCTTCCAGTACTGCGTCGAGGATGCCGTCCGCCGATGCGGGTACTTCCAGTACCACTTTGTCAGTTTCGATTTCTACCAACACTTCATCACGTTGGACGCTATCGCCCGGTTTTTTGTGCCAGGTCGCAACGGTCGCATCAGCAACGGACTCAGGCAGGTCGGGTACAAGAATATCTACGCTACTCATTATTTATCCTTTATTTAATCGACGTTCAGCGCGTCATTGACCAGAGCTTGTTGCTGTTTCTGGTGAACGGACAGATATCCTACCGCTGGCGAAGCGGAGGCCGGACGACCTGCATAACGCAGTGACGCCCCAAATGGAATCACTTCATTGAAATGATGCTGGCTGCAATACCATGCGCCCTGGTTAAGCGGTTCTTCCTGGCACCAGACAAAATCTTTCACATGTGCATACTGCTTCAGCACTTCCTGAACCGACTGATGCGGGAACGGATAAAGCTGCTCAATACGTACAATCGCGACATCCTTCTGATCGTTCTTACGACGCTGATCAAGCAAGTCGTAATAAACCTTACCAGAACAGAAGACAACGCGCTTAATACCTTGCGGATCAAGGTCATCAATTTCACCGATCGCAGGCTGGAAGGTGCCGTTCGCCAGCTCATCGAGAGTAGAAACCGCCTGCGGATGACGCAGCAGAGATTTCGGCGACATCACGATAAGTGGGCGACGCATGCCGCGCAGCGCCTGGCGACGCAACATATGGTAAACCTGGGCTGGCGTCGACGGGACGCACACCTGCATGTTTTGTTCAGCGCACAGTTGCAGGTAACGTTCCAGACGGGCGGAGGAGTGCTCCGGTCCCTGACCTTCGTAGCCATGCGGCAACAGCATAACCAGACCGCACATACGGCCCCATTTCTGTTCGCCGGAGCTGATGAACTGGTCAATAACCACCTGCGCGCCGTTGGCAAAGTCACCAAACTGCGCTTCCCAGATGGTCAGGGTACGCGGCTCTGCGGTGGCATAACCGTATTCAAACGCCAGTACCGCTTCTTCAGAGAGGACGGAATCCCAGACTTTGAACGGCCCCTGGCTGTTGTGAACATGGTGCAACGGAGTATAGGTGGAACCATTGGCCTGGTTATGAATGACCGCATGGCGATGGAAGAAGGTGCCACGCCCGGAGTCTTCCCCGGACAGACGCACCGAGATCCCTTCATCAACCAAAGTGGCGTACGCGAGGTTTTCCGCACCGCCCCAGTCAAACAGCTTCTCACCTGCCGCCATGGCCTGGCGGTCAGAGTAAATTTTCGCCACGCGCGCCTGCATTTCAATGGCATCCGGCACTGTGCTGATGCGTTTGGCCAGCTCCTGAACGCGTTTCATTTCCACTTTGTTCGGGTAGATCTCATCCCATTCGTGGTTGAGGTACGGCGACCAGGTAAAGGAGTGCATGTTCATCGGACGCCATTCCTGGACCACGCACTCACCGGCATCCAGTGCGTCACGGTACAGATTCACCAGCTCAGTGGCATCTTCGAGGGTCGATACGCCTTCATACTCCAGCTTGTCGGCATAGAGCTTACGCGGCGTCGGGTGTTTTTTGATTTTCTGGTACATCAACGGCTGAGTTGCGCTTGGCTCGTCGGCTTCGTTATGGCCGTGACGGCGGTAACACACCAGATCGATAAACACATCGCGTTTAAAGGTATTACGGAAATCTAGCGCCACGCGGGTTACAAAGGCGACTGCTTCCGGGTCATCGGCGTTGACGTGGAAAATCGGCGCCATCACCATTTTACCGATATCAGTACAATACGGTGTGGAGCGGGCATCCAGAGGGTTGGAGGTGGTAAAGCCCACCTGGTTATTGATGACGATACGGACGGTACCGCCCACTTCATAACCCCGCGCCTTGGACATGTTCAGGGTCTCCTGAACCACGCCCTGACCGGCTACTGCCGCGTCACCGTGAATGGTGATCGGCAGGACTTTATTGCTGCCCGGCTCATCGAGTCTGTCCAGACGCGCGCGCACAGAGCCCATTACCACCGGGCTGACAATCTCCAGATGCGATGGGTTAAACGCCAGCGCCAGGTGCACCAGGCCGCCTTCGGTTTCCATATCTGATGAGAAGCCCATGTGGTACTTCACGTCGCCGGTGCCGAGGTGCTCTTTGTGTTTACCGGCAAATTCGTCAAACAGATCCTGCGGTTTCTTACCCAGAACGTTAATCAGCACGTTCAGACGACCACGGTGAGCCATGCCCAGCACCACTTCACGGGTGCCATTTTTACCGGCATGACGGATCATCTCTTTGAGCATCGGCACCAGCGCATCGCCGCCTTCCAGCGAGAAACGTTTGGCGCCCGGGAATTTCGCCCCCAGATAGCGCTCCATCCCTTCTGCGGCGGTGAGCTCGCTCAGGAAACGTTTTTTCTCTTCAACGCTGAAGGTGGCATGGCCCACCACGGACTCAATACGCTGCTGGATCCAGCGTTTCTCTTCCGTGCTGGTGATGTGCATATACTCGGCGCCGATGGAGCCGCAGTAGGTCTGCTTGAGGGCCTCGATCAGCTCACCCAGCGGCATTGTCTCTTTGCCGATAGCAAAAGAGCCAACGTTAAAACTTTCCTGCAGATCGGCTTCGGTTAAATCATGGAAGGCAGGATCGAGGTCGGTGACCCGCTCCTGCTGCCAGAGTCCCAGCGGATCCAGATTAGCCTGCTGATGACCGCGAAAGCGGTAGGCGTTGATCAACTGCAGGACTTTAACCTGCCTGGCGTTGGTATCAGGGTCAGAAATGGAAGATGAGTAACGTGAGGCATCCTTCGCTAAACGACGGAAATAGTCACGTGTTTTTGAATGGAATTGATCCGGTTTCACTCCGGTGCCCGGTAACTCTTCAAACATGGCACGCCAGTTTGCATCTACCGAGTCAGGATCGGTTAAGAAGTCTTCATAGAGCTGTTCTATCCAGCTCTGGTTGGAGCCAGAGAGGTAAGAAGAGTCCAGCCAGGCTTTCAAAGCGCTGTTCTGCATCGTGATCCCTTAAGCATTGTTATGCTTACATCGCCGTGGATAACTACGACGTGCGCCGACGCACACGTCCCGGGGTTCACTTGCGAGCTCTTGGTGGCTCGCGAAGGAACCTTTAAAAACTGCCTCTAATCTTCTCCGTTCGGGCTACGACTGCGGTGGCTACCTTCGCTCACACCGGTCACATAGTTCACTATGCTCCCGGCGATTCGTTCAGTTGCCGTCTTGTCTCGCCGCGAACGTATTGATTAGTTCAATCGCATATAGCGGTTTTTAAAGGTTTCCTGCTTATTGCCCTCTCCCGTTAGGGAGAGGGTCAGAGTGAGGGGAAACAGCACGCCCCTCACCTTCCTTATGCACTGCGTTGTAACAACATCGATTTAATATGACCGATGGCGCGCGTCGGGTTCAGCCCCTTCGGACAGACACTGACGCAATTCATGATGCTGTGGCAGCGGAATACGCTGAAAGCATCACTTAACCCTTCCAGACGATCCTCGGTTTCGGTGTCGCGGCTGTCGATCAGGAAGCGATACGCAGCCAGCAGACCTGCCGGGCCGATAAACTTATCCGGATTCCACCAGAACGACGGGCATGAAGTAGAGCAGCAGGCGCACAAAATACACTCATACAGTCCATCGATCTTCTCGCGCTGTTCCGGCATCTGTAAATGCTCGCGAGCGGGTGGATTTTGCCCATTATTCAATAAGTAAGGCTTAATCTTCTCATATTGGGCATAGAATTGCCCCATGTCCACAACCAAATCACGGATTACCGGCAGCCCTGGCAACGGACGAATGACAATCTTCTGTTTGCCGTTGCCCAGCGCCGACAGCGGCGTGATACAGGCCAGGCCATTCTTACCGTTCATGTTCACGCCATCAGAGCCGCAGACACCTTCACGGCAGGAGCGACGAAACGACAGGCTCGGATCCTGCTCTTTGAGCAACATCAACGCATCCAGCAGCATCATGTCACGCCCTTCTTCACCTTCAAGCGTGTATTCCTGCATGCGCGGAGCATCGTCAACATCCGGGTTATAGCGATAAATCGAAAACTCGAATTTCATTTTCCTGTCTCCGCATTAATAAGTACGAATCTTCGGCGGGAATGCCGGACGCAGTTTCGGTTCCATATTGACACTACGACGCGTCATGGATTCCGTCTCTGGCAGATACAGGGAATGGCACAGCCAGTTTTCATCATCACGTTCCGGGAAGTCGAAGCGGCTATGGGCGCCACGGCTCTCGGTACGGAAGTTGGCAGATACCGCCGTTGCGTATGCGGTTTCCATCAGGTTATCCAGCTCCAGGCATTCAACACGCTGAGTGTTGAACTCGCTGGAGGTGTCATCCAGACGGGCATTTTTCAGACGCTCACGAATCGCTTTCAGTTGTTCAAGCCCTTTGGCCATCGCATCACCTTCGCGGAATACCGAGAAGTTATGCTGCATGCACTCCTGCAACGCTTTACGAATAACCACCGGATCTTCACCGTCACGGTTGTTGTTCCAGCGGTTGAGGCGCGCCAGGGAAGCATCGATTTCCTCGTCGGTGGCATCGCGCAGTTCACCCTGCTCAGCGATGGACTCCTGCAGATGCAGGCCCGCAGCACGACCAAACACCACCAGATCCAGCAACGAGTTACCACCCAGACGGTTGGCACCGTGGACGGAGACGCAGGCGATTTCACCAACGGCAAACAGGCCTGGAATCACCACATCTTCGCCCTGCTCGTTCACCGTCAACGCCTGACCTGTCACTTTGGTCGGGATCCCGCCCATCATATAGTGACAGGTTGGGATAACCGGGATCGGCTCTTTGACCGGATCGACGTGGGCAAAGGTACGGGACAGTTCCAGAATGCCAGGCAAACGCGACTCGAGCACCTCTTTGCCGAGGTGATCGAGTTTCAGTTTGGCATGCGGACCCCAGGGGCCGTCGCAGCCACGCCCTTCGCGGATTTCGATCATGATAGAACGCGCCACCACATCACGACCCGCCAGGTCTTTCGCGTTTGGCGCATAGCGCTCCATAAAACGCTCACCGTGTTTATTTAACAGGTAGCCGCCTTCCCCACGGCAGCCTTCGGTGACCAGTACACCCGCCCCGGCGATACCCGTCGGGTGGAACTGCCACATTTCCATATCCTGCACCGGTACACCGGCACGCAGTGCCATCCCTACGCCATCGCCGGTATTAATGTGGGCGTTGGTGGTGGACTGGTAGATACGCCCGGCACCGCCGGTCGCCAGCACGGTTGCACGCGCTTTGAAATAGACCACTTCGCCGGTTTCAATACACAGTGCGGTACAGCCGACAACCGCGCCATCCTGGTTTTTCACCAGATCCAGCGCATACCACTCCGAAAAAATAGTAGTGTGATTTTTAAGGTTTTGCTGATAAAGCGTGTGTAATAGTGCATGACCGGTGCGGTCAGCTGCTGCCGCAGTACGTGCAGCCTGCTCGCCGCCGAAGTTTTTTGACTGACCGCCGAACGGGCGCTGGTAGATTTTACCATCGTCGAGACGGGAAAAAGGCAGACCCATATGCTCCAGCTCCAGAATCGCTTCCGGGCCGGTTTTACACATATATTCAATTGCGTCCTGATCGCCAATATAGTCCGACCCTTTTACGGTGTCGTACATGTGCCATTCCCAGTTATCTTCATGGGTGTTACCCAGCGCAACGGTGATACCGCCCTGCGCCGATACGGTATGCGATCGGGTTGGAAAGACTTTGGAGAGCAGCGCACACGTCTGGCCGCTCTGGGAAATTTGCAGCGCTGCGCGCATACCTGCGCCGCCAGCACCAATAACGACAGCATCAAATTCTCTGACTGGCAGTTTCATTACACACCCCACACCACAACGAATCCATAGATGACGTAAACCGCGAGTGCAACGACGATAGCCAGTTGCAAAATAAGGCGTACAGCCACGGGTTTAACGTAGTCGGTCAACACCTGCCACATGCCAATCCAGGCATGGATCAAAATAGAGAACAGCGCCAGCAGGGTGACGACTTTGGTAAAGGCGGAAGCGAAGAAGCCTGACCAGACTTGCCAGGTGACATCGCCGGTGATGGCGAAGAAGCCCACCATATAGATGATGTACAGCGTCAGGACAAGGGCGGAAGCACGGACCAGAAGATAGTCATGTACGCCATTGCGTCCTAATGCGGAGGCGTTGCTTACCATACGAGGACTCCTGCGAGAAGTGAAAGCACGACAGTAATAACAAATGACAAATTAGCGGAACGCTTTCCTGCCTCAAAAGTTTCTTCCAGCCAGCCAAAATCCATGAGCATGTGGCGAATACCGCCGACTGCGTGATAAGCCAGCGCAGTCAGGATGCCCCACAGAATGAATTTAACAAAAAAGCTGCTCATGATAGCTGAGGCGGACAGGAAGCCTTCTTCGGATGACAGCGACAAACCCAGCAGCCACAGCAGAATGCCAACCGCGATAAAAGTAATCACGCCGGACACACGATGCAGAATGGAGGCTATTGCCGTAACAGGAAACCGGATCGTTGTAAGATCTAAATTGACAGGTCTTTGTTTTTTCACATTTTTTATCATGAATAACGCCCACATGCTGTTCTTATTAGTTTCCTTCCTCCGGTCTGCGTGCGGGTCAGACAGCGTCCTTTTCTATAACTGCGCGTCATGCAAAAAATTTGCTTCCAGATGCTAAACGACAGGTTACAACGCTGGGTGGCTCGGGATTGCAGGGTATTCCGGAGACCTGGCGGCAGTATAGGTCGTTCACAAAATCATTACAATTAACCTACATTTAGTTTGTCGGGTTTTATGCAGAACAGTGACGACCATCACGATAACAACATTATTTTAAAGTTTAACCATCTAGTTTGACAAAATTTAAACATTACTGTTACAAATCCACCCGAAAGAGAGATATAATTCGCAAAAGTTATGGGGTCTATCTTTCACCTGCAAATAAGTTATGCAACAGTGTGATTGAATTGACCGAATTAATCAGGACAGTTATTAGTGATAACCAGTTTTGTAAATTTCGGACTACTGACTCCCTGATTTGTTGTTGTTTCAACTGAATTTTCGATGCTGACCTGCATGCGCCCATCGCTCTGTACCCTGGTATCTCCTCTCATCAGAGCAGCGAGCAACATAATAATCTGGTAGCGTTAAAAGGCAGTTTGAATGCAAATCCGGTAACAGGTAGTCTTAAGCAATAAGGCGCTAAGGAGACCGTAAATGGCTGATAAAAAAGCAAACCTCACCTACAATGGTGACGCTGCTATTGAACTGGATGTGCTAAAAGGCACGCTCGGTGAGGATGTTATTGATATCCGTAGTCTCGGTTCAAAAGGGGTGTTCACTTTTGACCCAGGTTTCACCTCTACCGCATCATGCGAATCAAAAATCACCTTTATCGATGGTGATGAAGGCATTTTGCTGCACCGTGGGTTCCCGATTGATCAGTTGGCTACCGACTCCAGTTATCTCGAAGTGTCCTACATTCTGCTGTACGGCGAAAAACCTACGCAGGAGCAGTATGACGAATTCAAACTGACCGTCACCCGCCACACCATGATCCACGAACAGATTACCCGTCTGTTCCACGGTTTCCGTCGCGACTCGCACCCGATGGCGGTACTCTGCGGTGTTACCGGCGCCCTTGCTGCGTTTTACCACGACTCACTGGATGTGAATAACTCACGCCATCGTGAAATCGCCGCCTTCCGCCTGCTGTCCAAAATGCCGACCGTTGCCGCGATGTGTTACAAGTACTCTATCGGTCAGCCGTTCGTTTACCCACGTAACGACCTCTCCTATGCCGGTAACTTCCTGCGGATGATGTTCGCCACGCCGTGTGAAAATTACGAAGTGAACCCGGTTCTGGAACGGGCAATGGACCGGATCCTGATCCTGCACGCGGACCATGAGCAGAACGCCTCCACCTCGACCGTGCGTACCGCCGGCTCTTCCGGCGCTAACCCGTTTGCCTGTATCGCCGCAGGTATCGCCTCCCTGTGGGGACCGGCGCATGGCGGTGCGAACGAAGCGGCGCTGAAAATGCTCGAAGAGATCAGTACCGTTAAACACATCCCGGAATTCCTGCGTCGCGCCAAAGACAAAAACGATTCGTTCCGTCTGATGGGCTTCGGTCACCGGGTGTATAAAAATTATGACCCGCGCGCAACCGTGATGCGTGAAACCTGCCATGAAGTACTGAAAGAGCTTGGCACCAAAGACGATCTGCTGCAGGTGGCCATGGAACTTGAGCATATCGCCCTCAACGACCCGTACTTTATTGAGCGTAAACTCTACCCGAACGTCGACTTCTACTCCGGTATCATCCTGAAGGCGATGGGCATTCCGTCCTCCATGTTCACGGTTATTTTCGCCATGGCGCGTACCGTCGGCTGGATTGCACACTGGAATGAAATGCATGACGATGGCCTGAAAATCGCCCGTCCGCGTCAGCTGTACACCGGTTATGCTAAACGTGAGTTCAAAACCGATCTCGAAAAGCATTAATCGTCGGTTGACCAAAAAACCCGCTGGGGCGGGTTTTTTATTGCTGACAGCCAAGGCACCAGTAAAACGGCCTTGAGGATAACGTGGTTTTCTCAATCGTCCCGCCACAGCGCTCGCATGGCTCCCCTTCCCGATGGAAAACCTTAAAACTAAACAGCGCGCCATGGTGGCGATTTTCATTCACCCTGCCCCGCGTCTGATAAGAAAGGCGGGGGATCGCGAGCATCGCCTGCGCCAGCCTGTCCAGTTGACTATCATCAAGATCGCAGGCCCTATGCTGAGGTGCCAGCGCGGCTTCCCACAGAATTTCCACCCGCAGATAATTGCCCAGTCCGGCCAGAAATGCCTGATCGAGCAGCAGCCCGGCAAACTGTCGGCGGGCGAAACGCATTGATAACAGACGCGCTTTAACCTGCGCCGCCGTCAGCGACATATCCAGCACATCCGGGCCAACCCGCTGTAAAAAGGGATGTGTCGCCAGCTCGTCAGCAGTCAGCATTGCGATGTCAGATGCGCTGTAGAGCAATATGGCATTGTCGGCAGTTGCCAACCGTACGCGCAGGACACGCGTCGTCTCGGGTATTTCGCCACTGCCCACCACCCGCCAGACGCCGTACAGCTGGTTGTGGCTGTACATCGTCAGGCCGCTGGAAAAATGGGTCAGCAGCGCTTTGCCCCGGGTTTCGATATGCGTAATCGTGCAACCAACCAGATCGGACGCATAAGCCTGTAAATGAGGAAAGGCAAACCAGACGCTGGTCAGGGATTTGCCTTTGACTGCCGCTTCAAGACTGTCTGCGGCGCGGCGGATTTCCGGTCCTTCCGGCATAACCTGTTCCTTCGCGTTTAAATATCGGCGCTTACGGCAATGTTCTCTCTGGCAAATGCCGCCCGCAACTGCCGGGCAAAGGCCAGCGCGTGTTCGCCATCCCCATGTAAGCAGAGGGTTTGCGCCAGCACCTCAACATCCACGCCGTTGATGCTGGTCACTTTTCCGTGGCGTACCATACTGAGCGTTTGCGCCAGCGCATGCTTTTCGTCGGTAATCAGCGAGCCTGGCTGGCTGCGCGGCACCAGACGCCCGTCATCCTGGTAGCCCCGGTCGGCAAACACTTCCTGCCGGGTTGCCAGTTGGTAGCGCGCGCCTGCCCGAATCAACTCACTGCCAGCCAGTCCGATAAGCAGCAAACCGCGATCAACATCATGCACCGCCCGCGCGATAGCATCAGCCAGCGGCGGCTCAACGGCAGCCTGGTTATAGAGCATGCCATGAGGCTTAACATGCCGCAGACGCCCGCCCTGCGCCCGTACTATCGCCGCCAGCGCGCCGATCTGATACAGCACCTGAGCATAGACGGTCTCCGGGGCCAACTGCATCGCGGTGCGACCAAAATTCTCCCTGTCCGGGAAGCCCGGATGCGCCCCCACCGCCACGCCGTGTTTTAACGCACTGCGCACGGTGACCAGCATGGTGTGCGCATCTCCGGCATGAAACCCACAGGCTATGTTGGCTGAGGAGATCAACGTCATCAGCGCGGCATCATCAGCGCAGCCTTCGCCAAGATCGGCGTTAAGATCAATCTTCATGGCGAACGCGCCAGGCCAGCTGTTGCAGAAAACGCGCCTGTTCGCGCCTTGCGGTCAGCGCCTCTTCAAGGGTACAGGGGACAAAATGCACCGGCTGGCCCAGTGGGATCTGTGCCAGATGGTACATATCCGCCTCAATAACACAGGCAATGCGCGGGTAGCCGCCAGTGGTCTGGGCATCGTTCATCAGCACAATAGGTTGCCCGCCAGGCGGAACCTGCACCACGCCCGGAAGCAGGCCATGGGATAACAACTCCCGCCCGGAGGTACGAACCAGCGGCTGGCCCTGCAGTCGGTAACCCATGCGGTTGCTTTGCGGGTTGAGCTGCCAGGGTAAGCGCCAGAATGCCTCCTGAGAGTGCTTATCAAAGTCCTGGTATTCGGGGCCTGGGAGGGCGCGGATCCGGTTACCCCACAGCAGTTGCTTCACGCCGCGAGATGCGCGAAGCGGGTGCGCAGAAGGCAGAAGCGGGATTTTGTCCCCATCCTTCAACAACCGGCCTTCCAGCCCGCCCAGTCCGGTTTTGAGATCCGTACTGTATGAACCGAGCACGCGGGGAACATCCAGTCCACCCGCAACGGCAAGATAGCTGCGCACACCGTGCTGCGGGCGCTTCAGCACCAGCCGTTGCCCGGCCTTTACCGGGTAACGCCAGCCTGTCCAGACCGTTTTTCCCTCAAGCCGGGCCTCACACCCGGCTCCGGTAAGCGCAAACCAGCTATCGCGGCCAAACTCAATCTCACACTGGCCCAGCGTGATTTCCAGCCCTGCGGCATCGGCCTCATTACAGACCAGCGCATTGGCGATGGCTAACGCCGGGCCGTCAAGCGCGCCGCAATAGCTCAGGCCTGACTGGCGTAATCCGGTGCGCTTACCGCCCTGGACGCTGGCATAGATCCCGGCGCGAATAATTGTCAGCATATGCCTTCCTTGCGGGGGATAAATCGAAGAGTGTCGCCGGGACGCAGCAGCACCGGCTCGGGTAATGCGGGATTAAACAGTGGCACGTCGGTGCGACCAATCAGATTCCAGCCGCCGGGGGTTTCCAGTGGATAAACGCCCGTTTGTGTGCCGCCAATGCCCACTGATCCTGCGGGGACGCGCACGCGAGGTTCAGCGCGTCGCGGTGTGGCAAGGCTTGCGGGCAGCGTCCCGAGATACGGGAAACCGGGCTGGAAGCCCAGGAACCACACCACATAATCAACAGAGGCGTGCAGTTCAACCACCTGCTTCTCGGTTAAGCTGGCTTGCCTGGCAACGAGCGCCAGATCCGGTCCGGCAGCGCCGCCATAAATCACCGGGATCTCAATCATTCGCGACTCAGGCTCCAGGGCTTCGCTCTCCTCCCACCAGCGCTGTAATCGTTCGATCGCATCCAGCGCCAGTTCCTGCGGATCGCGCAATACCACGGTGATGTTATTCATGCCGGGGATGGCTTCCACCACTTCGGGTACATCGGCTAAACGCTGGGTTAATCGCCAGATGCGTTTTTGCGTTGCAAGCTGAACAGGAGGTTCCAGTTCCAGCACTACCGCCGTTTCACCTAACAGATAACAGCGCGCTCGTTGCATCTTTCCTCTCCTCAGGCCGGATTCGGAATATCAATAAAGGTCACATCAAGCTCGGTGTTTTCGGTCAGCCACTCGCTTAAGGCGCGAATACCGCCGCGCTCGGTGGCGTGGTGGCCGGCTGCGTAAAAATGCAGCCCCTGCTCGCGGGCTGAGTGAATGGTCTGCTCTGAGACTTCACCGGTAATAAAAGCATCAACGCCAAAGCGCGCGGCGTTATCGATAAACCCTTGCCCGCCGCCGGTACACCAGGCCACGCGCTTGACCAGATCCGGTCCGGTATCGCCGCTCCATAGCGGCTTGCGCCCAAGGCGGGCTTCAATCCAGGACGCCAGTTCAAGCCCTGGCACCGGCATGGACAGTTCCCCCCATGGCAGCAATTCTTCGCCCTCCACGGTGCCCATCACGTTGATACCCAGCAAAGCGGCGAGCTGGACGTTATTGCCCAGCTCCGGATGCGCATCCAGCGGCAGGTGCCAGCCATACAGGTTGATATCATTAGCCAGCAGCGTTTTCAGGCGGTTACGCTTCATGCCCCGGATAACCGGCGCTTCATTTTTCCAGAAATAGCCGTGATGAACGATAACGGCATCCGCCTCCAGACGCACCGCTTCATCGAGCAGCGCCTGACTGGCGGTAACGCCGGTAATGATTTTCTGTACGGTTTCACGTCCCTCAACCTGCAAGCCATTGGGGCCGTAATCGCTGAACGCCGCACTGTTGAGTTTCTCGTTAATCAGGCTTTCCAGTTCAGTATTTTTCATCGTCTCTCTCTTTACGATTTACGGGCGGCTTCATATGCCGCCAGCGTGGCTGTACGTGCCTGCTTGTGATCCACGACAGGCCGTGGATAGGACAAGGAGATATCGGCTTTATCCGCCCAGGCCCAGGGAGTGTGAATGGCCTTTGTGGGCACCTCTGCCAGTTCCGGGATCCACTGACGAATAAACGCCCCTTCGCTGTCAAACCGCTCGCCCTGCGTGGTGGGGTTGAAGATGCGAAAATAGGGGGCGGCATCGGTGCCGGTAGAGGCTGCCCACTGCCAGCCGCCGTTGTTTGCGGCAAGGCAACCATCGACCAGCTGAGACATAAAATAGCGCTCGCCTTTACGCCAGTCGATCAACAAATCTTTCACCAGAAAACTGGCCACAATCATCCGCAGGCGATTGTGCATCCAGCCGGTGCTGTTGAGCTGACGCATCGCCGCATCCACAATCGGATAGCCGGTTTGCCCCAGCTCCCAGGCCCGAAGTAGCGCTGGCGCCTCCTGCCATTTGACATTATCTGTCCAGCGAATAAAAGGGCGATGCTTACATAAATCAGGATGATAAGTCATTAAGTGGCGGTAAAACTCCCGCCAGATAAGTTCGTTGAGCCATACCGACCCGTTACCGCCGCTGAGCGCATCGGGCTGCTCTGCCAGCAGTCGGTGTAAACACTGGCGTGGCGACAATACGCCGATAACCAGACAGGCCGACAGGCGACTGGTGCCCTCGATGGCCGGGAAATCCCGTTGCTGTTCATATTCACCCGCATGATGCTGACAGAAGTGCCGCAGTTGCCCAATCGCACTTTTCTCATCCGCCGGGAACCATGCTGGATCAAAAGGCTGTTGTGGATAGTCGAATTCAAGCGTCGGCAGTTTGCCCTCAAGCGCTCCTGTTTCCCGTACCCGCGGGGCCGCAACGCATTCGGGCATCTCCTCTTTGAGCCGGCGCAGCCAGGCATTTTTATAGGGCGTAAAGACCTTATACATTTCATGATTGCCGGTCACCACGCTGCCAGGCGGCAGTATCACACTGTCGTCAAACCCTTGAAAGGCTACGCCTGGCAGGGCTTTCTCAACGGCGGCATCCCGCAATCGTTCATTCACTTCATACTGATAGTTATAAAAAAGATGGCTGACCTTTTCCTCTTCGCACACCGCGCGCACCACGTTCACACTGGCGGCAAAATCGGCCACTTCCCGGTAAATGAGGGGGATGCCCTTCTCCGCCAGCGCCTGCTGCAACATATTAAGCTGAGCCTGAAGGTAGGATGCCTGACGCGGCGCCATGACATGCTGCTGCCACTGTTTCGGGGTGGCAATAAATAAGGCTTTTACCGCAGCGGATCCCTGACGGCAGGCAGCCGCAAGGGCAAGATTATCGTGGATGCGCAAATCTGCGCGAAACCAGACCAGATGGGTGGTCATAACTCTCCTGGTTGTCAATGTCCGAACATAAGCGTAGGAAAACCCAGCCCTATAATGTTAAAGGTCGGTTACAGGTGCAAGCAGAGGTTTTTCTTCCGTCGACAGTTACGCTAAGTCTGGCGGGGTCGATGAAGGGAAGCGGAGGGGAAGGCGCTGGTTAAGATGAAAAAAAACCACCGCCGCGTACGGAGGTGGTTTACATAGTTTGCTGTGTGATTAATTAATAAAAATCGCAGGTCGCTTTTTCGGCCTGATCCATCCACACCGGTTTGTCGCTGGTTTTCGCCCAGACACGGTGCAGATAGCTGTAAAAACGTGAACGGTCTTTCCAGAACAGCATCACCGGTAATGCCAGAACACCCGCCAGAACAGCGAGAGTACGACGCATTAATACGATGTGAACTGGAAACGCTTTATAGATAGCCATAATTCTCTCCCCTTTTCGTTGGCCGGTAATCTTCACCGGAAAATTGTTTGCCCCGAAACAAGGTTGTTTGCGAGGACACACTGGAATCTGGTCAAAATAGTACCGCTTTGCTCGTAAGTTTACTACTCATCCGACCACTAAATTTTGTCCATTTAAGCTTTATTTACATTCGCAGCGTAATTTAGTTACAGAAAAGTTAAATCAATACTAACCATTAGTTAAATTATGGTTTATCGGTTTTTATACTTTTTTTACACCCCCTGCGCTGATTTTTGCGAAATCTTTGCACGCAAAATCCTAACCTCACGGCAATCAATGAAAACACCTGGAGGTGGATTGTGAGTGCAGGCGTGATAACCGGTATCGTGCTGGTTTTCCTGTTGTTGGGCTATCTGGTTTATGCCCTGTTAAATGCGGAGGCCTTCTGATGACGGCCCAGGCGTTTTTACTGACAGCCAGCTTCCTGCTGGTGCTGTTTATTCTTGCCCGCCCGCTTGGCAGCGTGCTGGCAAAAATGATCGCCGGAACCCCTTTCCCTCTGGTAAGGGGAATAGAATCCGGGATTTGGCGCATGCTGGGGATCGATACCCGGGAGATGAGCTGGCGCCAGTACTTACTGGCTATTCTGTGGCTCAACCTGTTCGGCATCATCTTGTTGTTCGCAATGTTGATGTTGCAGGACGTGTTGCCGCTCAACCCGCAAAAGCTGCCGGGGCTCTCCTGGCACCTGGCGCTGAACACCGCCGTGAGCTTTGTCACCAACACCAACTGGCAGTCCTACGCGGGTGAAAGCACCATGAGCTATTTCAGCCAGATGGTCGGCCTGACGGTGCAAAACTTCCTTTCCGCCGCCACCGGCATCGCAGTTATTTTCGCCCTGACTCGCGCCTTTGCTCGCCATAGCCTTAACACGCTGGGCAACGCCTGGGTCGATATCACGCGGATTACGTTGTGGGTCTTACTGCCGCTGTCGCTGGTCCTCGCGCTGGTATTTATTCAGCAGGGCGCGCTGCAAAACCTGCTTCCTTATCAGCCTGTTACCTCGCTGGAAGGCGTTTCGCAGATGCTGCCGATGGGGCCGGTCGCCTCGCAGGAAGCCATCAAAATGCTGGGGACCAACGGCGGCGGTTTCTTTAATGCCAACTCGGCGCATCCGTTCGAGAACCCCACCGCCCTGACTAACTTCCTGCAGATGCTGGCGATTTTTTTGATCCCGGCCGCGCTCTGTTTTGCCTTTGGCGATGCCGTCAGCGATCGTCGCCAGGGACACGCCATTTTGTGGGCAATGTCGGTCATCTTCGTCATCTGCGCGGCTGCCGTAATGTGGGCGGAATGGCAGGGTAACCCGCATTTCCTCACCCTCGGCGGCGATAGCGCCATCAATATGGAAGGCAAAGAGAGCCGTTTTGGCGTTCTGGTCAGCAGCCTGTTTGCGGTAGTGACTACTGCGGCGTCCTGCGGCGCGGTGATTGCCATGCACGACTCCTTTACCGCGCTCGGCGGCATGATCCCAATGTGGCTGATGCAGATAGGTGAAGTGGTGTTTGGCGGCGTGGGTTCCGGTCTCTACGGCATGCTGCTGTTTGTGCTGCTGGCGGTGTTTATTGCCGGGCTGATGATTGGTCGCACCCCGGAATATCTTGGTAAAAAAATCGACGTGCGTGAAATGAAAATGACCGCGCTGGCGATCCTTGTCACGCCGGCCCTGGTCCTGCTCGGCACCGCCCTTGCGATGATGACCGAGGCCGGGCGCAGCGGTATTTTCAACCCCGGTATTCATGGCTTTAGCGAAGTGCTCTATGCCGTCTCCTCTGCGGCGAACAATAACGGCAGCGCCTTTGCAGGCCTGAGCGCTAACTCTCCTTTCTGGAACTGTCTGCTGGCCGTGTGCATGTTCGTGGGTCGCTTTGGCGTCATTGTGCCAGTCATGGCGATTGCCGGATCGCTGGTGGCGAAAAAGATCCAGCCTGCAAGCTCAGGAACATTGCCGACCCACGGCGCACTGTTTATCGGTCTGCTGATCGGCACCGTCCTGCTGGTGGGCGCCCTGACCTTTATTCCCGCCCTCGCCCTTGGCCCGGTGGCGGAATATCTCTCTTTACGCTGATTGTGTGGAGCATAAGTGATGAGTCGTAAACCCATGGCCCTGCTCGAACCGACCCTGGTGCGTCAGGCGCTGATAGATTCAATAACCAAATTAAGTCCCCATACCCAGTGGCGTAACCCGGTGATGTTTATCGTCTGGCTGGAAAGTCTGCTAACCACCATGCTGGCCCTCGCCATGGCAACCGGGCATCTTGCGGGTAGCGCCGGGTTCACCGGAGCCATCAGCCTGTGGCTGTGGTTTACCGTGCTGTTCGCCAATTTTGCGGAGGCGCTGGCAGAAGGTCGTAGTAAAGCGCAGGCCAACAGTCTGAAAGGGGTCAAGAAAACGGCATTTGCCCGTAAATTACGCGCCCCGCAGCATGATGCGCAGATTGATCATGTTCCGGCATCCGAGCTGCGTAAAGGTGATGTGGTGCTGGTTGAGGCCGGTGACATTATCCCCTGCGACGGCGAAGTGATTGAAGGGGGCGCATCGGTGGACGAAAGCGCGATCACCGGGGAATCCGCCCCGGTCATTCGTGAATCCGGGGGGGACTTCGCCTCCGTCACCGGCGGCACGCGTATTCTGTCCGACTGGCTGGTGATTCAGTGCAGCGTCAACCCTGGAGAAACCTTCCTCGACAGCATGATTGCCATGGTCGAGGGCGCCCAGCGGCGTAAAACCCCGAACGAAATCGCGCTGACCATTTTGCTGGTCGCCCTGACGCTGGTCTTCCTGCTGGCAACCGCGACCCTCTGGCCCTTCTCGGTGTATGGCGGAACAGCGGTCAGCGTAGCCGTGCTGGTCGCCCTGCTGGTCTGCCTGATCCCCACCACCATTGGCGGTTTGCTCTCTGCCATTGGTGTCGCCGGGATGAGCCGGATGCTGGGGGCAAACGTGATTGCCACCAGCGGACGAGCCGTGGAAGCGGCAGGCGATGTGGACGTGCTGCTGCTGGATAAAACCGGCACCATCACCCTCGGCAACCGCCAGGCCTCCGAGTTTCTGCCTGCCAGCGGCGTGGATGAGAAAACCCTGGCGGATGCCGCCCAGCTCTCCTCACTGGCGGATGAAACCCCGGAAGGGCGCAGCATCGTGATCCTGGCCAAGCAGCGCTTCAACCTGCGCGAGCGGGACGTGCAAAGTTTGCAGGCAACCTTTGTGCCCTTCACTGCGCAAACCCGGATGAGCGGGATTAACGTCGGTGACCGCATGATCCGCAAAGGCTCGGTGGATGCCATTCGTCGCCATATTGCCGCCAATAACGGTCAGTTCCCTGCCGAAGTCGATACGCTGGTTGAACGCGTCGCCCGTCAGGGAGCGACACCGCTGGTGGTCGCGGAAGGGGCGCGGGTGCTGGGGGTTATCTCCCTTAAGGATGTGGTGAAAGGCGGGATCAAAGAACGTTTCGCCCAGCTGCGCAAAATGGGCATCAAAACGGTGATGATCACCGGGGACAACCGCCTGACTGCGGCGGCGATTGCCGCGGAAGCGGGCGTGGATGACTTTCTGGCTGAAGCCACGCCGGAAGCCAAACTGGCGCTGATTCGCCAGTATCAGGCGGAAGGGCGACTGGTGGCGATGACCGGGGATGGTACCAATGATGCCCCTGCGCTGGCCCAGGCCGATGTGGCGGTAGCGATGAACTCCGGCACCCAGGCCGCCAAAGAGGCGGGCAACATGGTGGATCTGGATTCCAACCCCACCAAGCTGATTGAGGTGGTACATATTGGCAAACAGATGCTGATGACCCGCGGCTCACTGACCACCTTCAGTATTGCCAACGACGTGGCGAAGTACTTTGCCATTATTCCGGCGGCCTTCGCTGCAACTTATCCGCAGCTTAATGCGCTGAACGTGATGCACCTGCACTCCCCGGCCTCAGCGATTTTAAGCGCGGTGGTCTTCAATGCGCTGATCATCGTCTTTTTGATCCCCCTGGCCCTGAAAGGGGTGAGCTATAAGCCGCTGAGCGCCCCGGCGATGTTGCGCCGCAATCTGTGGATTTACGGACTGGGCGGACTGGTTGTGCCCTTTATCGGGATCAAACTTATCGACCTGCTGCTGACCCTGTTAGAACTTGTGTAAGAGGAATAAAAAATGTCTTTGATTCGCCCGGCTTTTCTACTCTTATTACTGATGACACTCATCACCGGTGGCCTCTACCCGTTGGTCACCACCGCCCTGGGTCAATGGTGGTTTAAGGCCCAGGCTAATGGCTCGTTGATCGAGGATAGCGGGCTGGTGCGCGGCTCTCGCCTGATTGGGCAGAACTTTACCGCGCCAGGCTATTTCCATGGAAGACCGTCAGCCACGGCGGATACGCCCTATAATCCGCAGGCCTCCGGCGGCAGTAACCTGGCCGCGAGTAATCCGGAGCTGGATAAGCAGGTCAGCGCCCGGGTGACAGAACTGCGTGCGCAAAACCCGCAGGCAGAGGCGGTGGTCCCGGTGGAGTTGATAACCACCTCGGCAAGTGGGCTGGACAATAACCTGACGCCGCCAGCCGCTGCCTGGCAGATCCCCAGAGTGGCCCAGGCGCGTGGGCTGAGCCGTGATGCAGTGGCGAAACTGGTGGTGGAACATACGGAAAAACCGCTGGTGGATTTTATCGGTCAGCCAGTGGTAAATATTGTCGAGCTGAATCTGGCGCTGGACGCACTTAAGGATAACTAAGCAATGACAGACGAGCCCTTGCGCCCGGACCCCGACAGGTTACTGGAACATACGGCAACCACTCACCGTGGGAAGCTGAAGATCTTTTTTGGCGCCTGTGCCGGTGTGGGAAAAACCTTTGCTATGTTGCAGGAAGCCCAGCGGCAGCGGGCGCAGGGGCTGGATGTGCTTATCGGCGTGGTAGAAACACACGGCCGTAAAGAGACCGCCGCCCTGCTGAGCGGTCTGGCGATACTGCCGCCAAAACGCCTTGCCCACCGAGGGCGACTGATTCAGGCGTTCGATCTCGACGCCGCCCTCGCCCGGCGTCCGGCCTTGATTCTGATGGACGAACTGGCGCACAGCAACGCGCCTGGAACCCGCCATCCGAAACGCTGGCAGGATGTGGAAGAGTTGCTGGAAGCAGGCATTGACGTGCTGACCACGGTAAATGTTCAGCATCTGGAAAGCCTCAACGATGTGGTCAGCGGCGTCACCGGTATCCAGGTGCGTGAGACGGTTCCGGATCCCTTTTTTGATGCCGCAGATGAAATCGTGCTGGTGGATCTCCCTCCCGGCGATTTACGCCAGCGCCTGCATGAAGGCAAGGTCTATATCGGCGGCCAGGCTGAGCGCGCCATCGAACATTTCTTTCGCAAAGGCAATCTTATCGCCCTGCGCGAACTGGCGCTGCGCCGCACTGCCGATCGGGTGGACGATCAGATGCGCGCCTGGCGCGATCGCCTTGGCGATGAAAAAGTCTGGCATACCCGTGACGCCATTCTGCTCTGCGTCGGGCACGGTAAGGGCAATGAAAAGCTTATTCGAACCGCCGCACGACTGGCAACCAGGCTCGGCAGCGTCTGGCATGCGGTCTATGTGGAAACGCCCGCCCTGCACAAACTGCCTGAGCAGCAGCGACGGGCGATCCTCGCCGCCCTGCATCTGGCTCAGGAGCTGGGAGCGGAAACCGCGACCCTTTCCGATACCGCGGAAGATAACGCCATTGTGCGCTACGCCCGGGAGCATAATCTCGGCAAAATTCTGATTGGCAGACCAACCCGACGCAACTGGTTCAGCCGGGAGTCGCTTGCTGACCGTCTGGCGCGGCGGGCGGCGGATCTTGACCTGCTGATTATTGCTCCGGACGATACGCCGGTGACCCTGCCTTCGCGACCAGCCGACAGCCGTTCGTTTATGGAGCGCTGGCGGGTGCAGCTAAAAGGCTGCCTGGTGGCTCTCGCCCTGTGTGCCGCCATTACACTGATTGCAATGCAATGGCTGATGGCTTTCGATGCCGCCAACCTGGTGATGGTCTATTTGCTGGGTGTGGTGGTGGTCGCCCTGCTGTATGGTCGCTGGCCGTCGGCCTTTGCTACGGTCATCAACGTGGTCAGTTTTGACCTCTTTTTTATTGCTCCGCGTGGCACGCTGGCGGTCTCTGATGTGCAGTATCTGCTGACCTTCGGCGTGATGCTTACCGTCGGTCTGGTTATCGGCAATCTCACGGCTGGCGTACGCTATCAGGCGCGTGTAGCCCGCTATCGCGAGCAGCGCACCCGTCATCTGTATGAGATGTCGAAAGCGCTGGCATCCGGTCGTAGCGATGGCGACATTGCCAGCACCAGCGAAGCCTTTATTCGCTCAACCTTCAACGCCCGCAGCCAGGTCTTATTGCCGGATGACGCAGGCAAACTGGTGGCTGTCACCCAGGGGCAAAACACCACGCCATGGGATGACGCCATCGCCCGCTGGAGCTTTGACAAAGGCCAGCCCGCTGGAGCGGGTACCGATACCCTGCCCGGCGTGCCTTACCAGATTTTGCCGCTGAAAAGCGCGCAGAAAACCCATGGGCTGGTGATTGTCGAACCGGCGAATTTGCGCCTGCTGATGGTGCCGGAACAGCAGCGATTACTGGAAACCTTCACCCTGCTGGTCGCCAGCGCGCTGGAGCGCCAGGCGCTAATCAGCAGCGAAGAGCAAGCCCGTTTCGCCAGTGAGCGCGAGAGCATCCGTAACTCACTGCTTGCCGCCCTCTCCCACGATTTACGCACCCCGCTCACCGTATTGTTCGGTCAGGCCGAAATTCTGACCCTGGATCTCGCCAGCGAAGGCTCAAAACATGCCCTCCAGGCCAGCGAAATCCGCCAGCATGTGCTTAATACCACCCGTCTGGTCAACAACTTGCTCGATATGGCGCGTATCCAGTCCGGGGGCTTTAATTTAAAGAAAGAATGGCTCACCCTCGAAGAAGTGGTCGGCAGCGCATTGCGGATGCTGGAGCCTGGTTCAGGCGGTCGGCATATTGCGCTAAACCTGCCGGATCCATTAATGCTGGTCCATGTGGATGGCCCCTTGTTTGAACGGGTGCTGATCAACCTGCTGGAGAATGCGCTGAAATATGCAGGCTCCCGGGCCGGGATTGGCATTCGCGCGCTGACGGAAGTCTCCCGCTTGACCCTTGAGGTCTGGGACAACGGACCCGGTATTCCCGCCGGGCAGGAGCAGGCGATTTTTGCCAAGTTTGCCCGCGGCAATAAAGAGTCATCCATTCCGGGCGTAGGGCTGGGGCTGGCAATTTGTAAGGCGATTGTTGAGGTCCATGGCGGCACCATCAGTGCGACTAACCGCCCGGAAGGCGGTGCCTGTTTTCGTGTTACACTGCCGCTGGATGCCCCACCACAACTGGATGACCTCCCCGAGGATCTGTGATTAACGTTGTTATTGTCGAAGATGAACAAGCCATTCGCCGCTTTCTGCGCACCGCGCTGGAAGCTGAAGGGCTGCGGGTGTATGAGGCCGACACCTTACAACGCGGGCTGATTGAAACGGCGACCCGCAAACCTGATCTGGTGATCCTCGATTTGGGTTTGCCGGACGGCGACGGGATCGATTTTATTCGCGACTTGCGTCAGTGGAGCCAGATCCCGGTGATTGTGCTGTCTGCCCGAACCGAGGAGAGCGATAAGATTGCCGCCCTTGATGCCGGTGCTGACGATTATCTCAGTAAACCCTTTGGCATCGGTGAACTGCAGGCGCGCCTGCGTGTGGCATTGCGCCGCCATGCCGGAGCGCAGCAGAGCTCGCCGCGGGTGACCTTTGGCAGTATTGAACTTGATCTTGCCAGCCGCAGAATTGTTAAAGATGGCGAAGAGCTGCATCTCACCCCTATCGAGTTTCGTCTGCTCGCCGTGTTAGTTAATAATCATGGGAAAGTGCTCACCCAGCGCCAGCTATTAAGCCAGGTGTGGGGGCCGAATGCGGTTGAACATAGTCATTATTTGCGCATTTATATGGGGCATCTTCGCCAGAAGCTGGAAGCGGATCCTGCGCGTCCACGCCATTTACTCACCGAAACCGGTATTGGCTACCGCTTTATGCTGTAAGGACCGACGTAAAAAAGCCCGGTCGCGAAAACGCTAACCGGGCCTGGGAACAACGCCTTAATGCATCAGGCGTTTTTCAGGACTTCACTGACAATCTCTACCGCTTCTTTCTCAATCAGCTTACGGTGTTCTTCACCGAGGAAGCTTTCGCAGTAAATCTTATAAGCGTCTTCCGTACCCGACGGACGGGCAGCAAACCAGCCGTTTTCCGTCATCACTTTCAGGCCGCCGATAGAAGCGCCGTTACCCGGAGCTGCGGTCAGACGCGCGGTAATAGGGTCGCCGGCAAGCTGACTTGCGCTGACCATTTCCGGAGAAAGCTTAGACAGCGCCGCTTTCTGCGCTGAGGTTGCGCTGGCGCCCAGACGGTTGTAGCTCGGCGCGCCAAAGCGGGCAGCCAGTTCGTCATAGTGCTGCTGCGGATTTTTACCGGTTACGGCCGTGATTTCTGCCGCCAGCAGGCACATGATGATGCCGTCTTTATCCGTTGACCACGGCGTGCCATCAAAGCGCAGGAAGGAAGCCCCGGCACTTTCTTCGCCGCCGAAGCCAAAGCTACCGTCAAACAGGCCATCAACAAACCATTTAAAACCAACCGGTACTTCCACCAGCTTACGACCGAGATCGTTGACCACGCGGTCAATCATCGCGGAAGAGACCAGGGTTTTACCGACCACAACCTCTTTACCCCACTGCGGACGATGCTGGAAGAGGTAGTCAATCGCCACCGCCAGATAATGGTTCGGATTCATCAGCCCGGCCGGAGTGACAATACCGTGGCGGTCGTAGTCCGGGTCATTGGCAAAGGCTAAATCGAACTTGTCGCGCAGCGCCAGCAAACCGGCCATCGCACACTCAGAGGAGCAGTCCATGCGGATCACGCCGTCTTTGTCGAGGTGCATAAAGCGGAAAGTCTGATCAACCTGGTCGTTCACGATGGTCAGGTCGAGCTTGTAGAATTCGGCGATGCGTTTCCAGTACTCAATACCGGAACCGCCCAGCGGATCGACACCCAGTTTCAGGCCTGCTTTCTGGATAGCCGCCATATCGACGATATCAGCCAGCCCTTCGATAAACGGCTGCACCAGATCCTGTTCTTTCACATGACCCGAAGCCAGCGCCGCGTCCAGGGGGATACGTTTGACCCCTTTCAGCCCTTCGGCCAACAGCGCGTTGGCACGGTCTTCCACCACTTTGGTGACGTTGGTGTCAGCCGGGCCGCCGTTTGGCGGGTTATATTTAATGCCCCCGTCTTCCGGCGGGTTGTGCGAAGGCGTAATAACAATCCCATCCGCCAGCGCGCCGCCTTTCTTGTTATGCACCAGAATGGCATTGGAGACCGCAGGCGTCGGGGTATAACCGTTGTTTTCCTGCACAATCAGATCAACGCCGTTTGCAGCGAGAACTTCCAGTACAGAAATAAAGGCAGGTTCAGACAAGGCGTGGGTATCTTTACCCACATAGCACGGCCCGGTGATACCGTTTTTGGCGCGCTCTTCGGCGATAGCCTGAGCAATCGCCAGAATATGCTGTTCGTTAAAGCTATGACGCCCCGCGCTACCGCGGTGGCCTGACGTACCAAACTTTACTGCATGCTCAGCGTTACCGACTTCCGGTTTCAGCACGTAGTACTGGGCGGTAAGTTGGGCGACGTTGATCAAATCGCTCTGTTGCGCAGGGTGCCCCGCACGTTCGTGGTTAGCCATTGCCTGGTCCTTTATATGCAAGGATTAAATTGTGCCGCAAACCTTTTCAATCAATTCCACCGGGAACTGCATTGACTGCATGATGTGCTCCACCATGCTGCATTTACGACCCGTATTGGTGTTAGTGATGACCCAGTATGGTGTCTCTGGCACCTGTTTTGGCTTTGTCTGATTGCCGTTTTGCAACAAGGTCTGCTCATCAGAGGCAAAGTATACGCGGGTACGCCCATGCAAAGATTCAGTGGATTCTGCAAAAGCGTTGTTGTCCAGAGAATAGAGAGTAGAGAGCACCAGCAGGAAGCGGTTCACCGCTTTTTTCTGCTCGGCGTACTCATCAGACAGCAGTAACTCGCGCACGGCACGCACTTTATCTTTTGCCGTATTAGCCGGTTTGACCTCTTCAGTCTTCGGCGCAACAGGGGTTTCTTTTACAACAGCAGGAAGCGTGCTTGCAGGCTGAGAAGTGGCGGAGAATTTCAACATGCGCCGTAAAATGTCGGATGCGCTCTCACCAATATGCTTCGTGTGGCTGGCAATATAACTGTAGAGTTCGTCATCAACTTCAATTGTTTTCATTTTAATCCAGTGCAGTGTCTTATCTGAATACAAGTCATTGAGATTATAAAGTCAAATCTCAACAGCGGATAGCGCTAAACCTGAGTGCTACGAAGTTAGATCCTGTCTGAACCTTGCAGCCGTGCGGTAGAATGTTCAACATAATACTCTAATCCGTAAGAGCGAAAAAAAGAACTTTGCCATGAAATTGAATACCCGAGCGCAATCTGCACAACAATCGAACAACAATTCTCCCATCGTGCTGGTCCATGGTCTGTTTGGTAGCCTGGATAACCTTGGCATCCTCGCCCGCGAGCTGGTCGCTGACCACGATATTCTTCAGGTTGATATGCGTAACCACGGGCTTTCAGCACGTTCGCCCGAGATGAATTATCCGGCCATGGCGCAGGATCTGCTGGACACGCTGGATGCGCACTCTATTGAACGCGCCACCTTTATCGGCCACTCGATGGGGGGAAAAGCGGTGATGGCCTTAACCGCGCTTGCTCCACAGCGTATGGCCGGTTTAGTCGCTATCGATATCGCGCCGGTCGATTATGCGGTGCGTCGCCACGATGAAATATTTGCGGCGATCAATGCCGTCACCGCAGCGCAGGCCGCAACCCGTCAGCAGGCGGCGGCGGTGATGCGTAACGTGATTGATGAAGAAGGCGTCATTCAGTTTTTATTGAAATCTTTCGTTGACGGTCAGTGGCGCTTTAATGTCCCGGTACTCTGGGAGCAGTATCCTCACATTGTCGGATGGGAAGAGGTTCCGGCTTGGGAGCACCCGGCCCTGTTTATTCCTGGCGGCAATTCACCTTATGTGACGGAACAGTACCGACAGCCGCTGCTTAAACAGTTCCCGCAGGCGAAAGCCCATGTGATTGCGGGTGCCGGGCATTGGGTACATGCAGAAAAACCCGAGGCGGTTTTGCGCGCCATCCGTCGTTATCTTGCTGATAACGCATAACTGATTAAAAACCCGGCGACCGGTTGCCAGAACGCGCCCGGGCATTGGCGTCCCCGCAAGCCTGATGTATGATGGCGCGCTAATCAGCCCGGGCAACGACCCGATTGCTTGTATTTCCCGTAGTATCCTTAAATCATGGCTAAAGAACAAACGGACCGCACGACACTAGATCTGTTCGCGAATGAGCGTCGCCCGGGACGTCCCAAGACCAATCCGCTCTCTCGCGACGAGCAATTGCGCATCAATAAACGCAATCAGTTAAAACGCGATAAATTTCGTGGGCTTAAGCGTGTCGAATTAAAAATTAATGCTGAGGCCGTTGATGCATTAAACGCCCTGGCGGACGCCCGTCAAATGAGCCGCAGCGAACTCATCGAAGAGATGTTGCTGGAGCAGCTTAAGACGCTGAACAGCATAGATTCCTCTGAATCAAAGCCTGAATAACGCTTTCATGTTGCACAGAGTGCAGTCTGGCGCGATTGCAGTTTCCGCGTGCTTCTCTGATCTGCTATGATTGCCCTTATCCGTGGGCTAATCGCCACCACCATATCATTAAGTTTCAAGAGGTTATTTTACTCATGGCAATCACTGGCATTTTCTTCGGTAGCGACACCGGCAATACCGAAAATATCGCAAAAATGATTCAGGCTCAGCTTGGTAAAGATGTTGCAGATGTCCATGACATCGCTAAAAGCAGCAAAGAAGATCTGGAAGGTTACGATATTCTGCTGCTTGGCATCCCGACCTGGTATTACGGTGAAGCCCAGTGTGACTGGGATGACTTTTTCCCAACGCTGGAAGACATTGATTTTAACGGCAAGCTGGTCGCCCTGTTCGGCTGTGGAGATCAGGAAGATTACGCCGAGTACTTCTGTGATGCGCTGGGTACCATTCGCGACATCATCGAGCCACGCGGGGCGGTGATTGTGGGTCACTGGCCAACTGAAGGTTATCACTTCGAAGCATCCAAAGGCCTGGCAGATGATGACCATTTCGTTGGCCTGGCGATTGACGAAGACCGTCAGCCGGAACTGACAGCAGCGCGTGTTGACAAATGGGTAAAACAGATTTCTGAAGAGTTAAACCTCAACGATATCATCAATGCCTGATGATATTCGGTGCGATCTGCGGGTTGCGCTTTATTGATAGGTTAAACCAATGGAAATAATCGCTACATTTTTTTAACTTTTGCCGCCAGCACTGTACAATATGGCCTGGTTAAGATGGGTATCGCGCATGACTTTGCTGGCGATACCACGTTTTATACGCTTACTTTACTTGGGGGCTTGAAGTTTTCATTTAGGCATGGCAGTTCTATAATGAGACGCATTTCCCAGTGCATTCCTTAGTAGCTTCCCGATGGGAAGCGAATTGTTTAGCAACAGGACAGATTCCGCATGACTGACAACAATACCGCATTAAAGAAGGCCGGCCTGAAAGTCACGCTTCCTCGGTTAAAAATCCTGGAAGTTCTTCAGGAGCCGGAGAATCATCATGTCAGTGCGGAAGATTTATATAAGCGCCTGATTGATATGGGCGAAGAGATCGGGCTGGCAACGGTTTACCGTGTACTGAACCAGTTTGATGATGCCGGGATCGTCACCCGTCATAATTTTGAAGGCGGTAAATCTGTCTTCGAACTGACTCAGCAACATCATCATGATCACTTGATTTGCCTTGATTGCGGCAAAGTGATCGAATTTAGTGATGACTCCATTGAAGCTCGCCAGCGTGAAATCGCGTCTAAACACGGTATCCGTCTGACGAACCACAGTCTTTATCTCTACGGTCACTGCGCTGAAGGCGACTGCCGCAGCGATGAAAACGCCCACGAGATTGCTGTTAAATAATCTTCCGTACCGCAAAAAGCCAACCTACGGGTTGGCTTCAGACTGCTGACAAAGTCCTGGCCGTGAGGCCGGGACTTTGATCTAATTAAGTCAGTGCAATTAACGGACTGACT
>NZ_CBFFRJ010000050.1:0-34037 GCF_965644225.1 Phytobacter sp. V91
ACAGCTCAGCTAAGGTAAGGCTAATACAGATAAGGACTCCACTGAACCCCACCGATTAAATCGCACCTTCCCTAAGTGAACAGTGATCTTAAGCCAGACTGTATTGTGTTCTTCATTCGTACTACAGTAGCCCGTGGCCAGAGAAACGTTTCTCTGGCTTGCTACCCTGAGGAGCACTCCATCATGTCTGCTGTTGATGTCCTGTCTGAAAATGCGTTGATTGTACGTGATGCCAGCCTTGACGATGTTCACGCGATTGCCTCCCTGTATGCCTGGCACGTTCTCCACGGCCGCGCCTCTTTTGAAGAAGTGCCGCCGACGATTGAAGAAATGCGCCAACGGATGAGCAAGACAGCCAATGACGGACTGCCCTGGATGGTCGCCCTCTACCAGGGGATCCTCGTGGGTTACTGCTACGCCACCTTCTATCGCCCTCGCCCTGCTTATCGTTACACCCTTGAAGAGTCCATTTACGTTGATGCCAGCATGACCGGTCGTGGCATTGGCAGCACGCTGATACAGGCGCTGATTGAACGTTGCGAGCAAGGCCCGTGGCGGCAGATGATTGCGGTGATTGGCGATGGTAATAACAACGCCGGTTCCCTGCGCCTGCATAAGAAACACGGCTTTGAGCTGGCCGGGCAGTTACGCAGCGTAGGTTACAAAAAGGGAGACTGGCGGGATACCCTGATTATGCAGCGCCCGCTCAATGACGGAGACTGGACGCTGCCGGAGTAATCAGAGCTGTTAGTCGTTCTGTGCCGTTTGCGCGCCGGGATTCTGCGCCATTTGCGCCGCTTTCTGCCGTTTGTAGCTCATCGCCGAAGCCGGCACCGGTTGGGCTTTACCTGTTTCTATCCAGGTACGCAGACGACTGGCATCTGCAAAGTGGGTAAATTTACCAAAGGCATCCATCACCACCAGCGCCACCGGCCTGTTATTAATGACCGTGCGCATCACCAGACAGTGCCCGGCTGCATTGGTGAATCCGGTTTTGGTTAACTGGATATTCCAGTTATCGCGGTAGACCAGATGGTTGGTGTTACGAAACGGCAAGGTGTAGCCCGGATTAGAGAAGGTCGCCATATCTTCGCGGGTGGTGCTCAGTTGCCCTAACAGCGGATATTGCTTCGTCGCAATCAACAACTTAATCAAATCTTCTGCCGTAGACACATTGCTGATGGAAAGCCCGGTCGGCTCCACATAGCGGGTGTGGGTCATCCCCAGCGCTTTCGCTTTCGCATTCATCGCACGAATAAAAGCACCGTAGCCCCCTGGATAGTGGTGCGCCAGGCTTGCCGCTGCGCGGTTTTCCGAGGACATCAGCGCCAGCAACAGCATATCTTTGCGGCTGATTTCGCTGTTAAGGCGCACACGGGAATAGATACCTTTCATTTCCGGCGTCTGGCTGATGTCGACTTTCAGCTTCTCATCCAGCGGCAGGCCGGCATCCAGAACCACCATTGCGGTCATCAGCTTGGTGATGGACGCAATCGGGCGCACCAGATCAGGATGGCTTGAATAGATAACCTTATTGGTCTGGAGATCAACAATCATCGCGCTGCCTGAGGCGATTTCAGGCTGAGCGGCAGTGGTTGCAACCGGGGCTTTAGCCAGCGCCGGTACAGCAACAGGCATGACAAAGAGAAGCGCGAGGCTTAATAAAGAAACTCGGAATTTCGGCATGGTGTAACTTCTGATAATTATTCAGGCACGTTATTACGCACACCGCATCTGTTTGGTAAATGAATAACAGAAGCTGGCTTTCGCATAATAGCCGCCATGCTTTGCCGTCGCCACCGAAGATTCATTGCAGAAGATTGCGTTGCTGGCATTTACGCCAGCAACGCCGGAAAATCAGAACAAACGATAACCATACCCCCACAAAATCACCGTCAGGGCCAGCAACACTTCGAGTACCAGAACCCCGATTGCCAGCGTCGAACTGGAGAAACTTAGCCCTTCTTCACGATTAATATCGAGGAAAGTGGGGATCCCCACATACAGCAGATAACCGGTATAGAACAGCGCCACCGTGCCGACTAACGCACACAGCCAGACCAGCGGATAAAGTGCGACTATCCCGCTTAAAAACAGCGGCGTCGCCACATATCCGGCGAAGACCATACAGTGGGCCAGCGAAGGACGCTGCGGATAATTACGCGCCATCCACCAGATAACCCGCCCCATCACGGCCACACCGGCCAGCATCAGGGCATAGAACAACACCGCAAGATACAACCCGGTAAACGGACTCAGCTGAACGACAGTGTTTTCGCCGAAATTCCAGCCAATCTGCGTGGTGCCGATAAAGGCGCAGATAACCGGGATCGCCGCCATCAGGAAGACATGGTGGGTATAGTGATGAGAAACGGTTTCGTTTTCACTTTTGATAACGTGCATTTCACGATCGGGATGGGAAAACAGTCCCCAGACATGGTTCATAAGGCCCCCTTGCTGACTGCCCGAACATAGACACTTCAAGTATAAGCCACTTTGTCGGTTAATTTATGTACAGCCGTAAAAATAGCGTGCCTGCGCGATGAATTTATCGGGTGTATGCTTAGGGGGTTTACAGGAGAGTGTTAACGATGGATATCAATACGCTTATCAGCCAGTATGGCTATGCCGCGCTGGTGGTGGGCAGCATTGCTGAAGGGGAAACCATTACCCTGCTCGGAGGTGTGGCTGCCCATCAAGGATTGCTGAAGTTCCCGCTGGTAGTGGCCGCAGTGGCGCTGGGTGGGATGATTGGCGACCAGCTGTTGTACCTGGCGGGACGTCGCTACGGGATGAAAATCCTTCAGCGTTTTCCGCGCTTTCAGGGAAAAATTGAACAGGCGCAACGGATGATTAATCGCCGCCCCTGGCTGTTCGTGATTGGCACCCGCTTTATGTACGGCTTTCGTATTGTCGGGCCGCTGCTGATTGGCGCCAGCCATCTGCCGCCTAAAATATTTCTGCCACTCAATATTTTTGGCGCCATTCTCTGGGCGCTGATTTTTACCACCTTAGGCTACGTGGGAGGGGAAATGATCGGCCCGTGGCTGCATCAGTTTGACCATCACATCAAAAAACTGATTTGGCTGGTGCTTGCGGTGGTACTGGTATTATCGCTGCGCTGGTGGTGGCGACGTCGGTTAAGTAAGTGAATGATACGGGCTCCCGCACCGCAGGATACAGGAGCCATCTTGCCTGGTTACCGCGTCAGCGATGCCCCTTTGCTGGCAATGACCTCTTTGTACCAGAAGAAGCTCTTCTTCCGGCTACGGGCCAGGGTGCCGTTGCCATTGTCGTCACGATCAACATAGATAAAGCCATAGCGCTTGGAGATTTCCGCTTTCGAGGCGCTCACCAGGTCGATTGGCCCCCAGCTGGTATAACCAAGAACCTCAACACCATCTTCAATCGCTTCCCCAACCTGTACCAGATGGTCATTGAGGTAGCTGATGCGGTAATCATCGTTAACGCTGCCGTCCGCTTCCGGTTTGTCCTTCGCGCCAAGACCGTTCTCGACAATAAACAGCGGCTTCTGCCAGCGATCCCACATCACGTTGAGCAGCGTGCGCAGGCCCACCGGGTCAATCTGCCAGCCCCATTCAGAACTCGCCAGGTGCGGGTTGGGCACCATGCTTAGAATGTTGCCGCGAGCCTGCTGGTTCAGCTCCTCATCGGCGGTGACGCAGCCGGTCATATAGTAGCTGAACGAAATAAAGTCGATGGTGGTTTTCAGCGCGGCGCGATCGGCGTCGGTTACCTCAAGTTCAATGCCATTATCGCGGAAGAAACGCAGCATATAACCCGGGTATCCGCCACGGCACTGCACATCGCCGAAGAACTGCCAGGTACGGTTTTGCTGCAAGGTTTCCAGCACATCGTCCGGTTTGCAGCTCAGCGGATACATCAGGCCGCCGAGGATCATATTGCCGATTCTGCCATCCGGGATAATCTCGTGGCAGGCTTTGACCGCCAGCGCGCTGGCCACCAGTTGATGGTGGATAGCCTGGTAAACTTCAGCCTTGCTGCTGCCTTCCGCCAGACCGACGCCGGTCATAGGCGCATGTAGCGACATATTGATTTCATTGAAGGTCAGCCACAATTTCACCTTATTTTTATAGCGCTCAAACACCGTGCGGGCGTAGCGCTCAAAGAAGGTGATGGTCTGGCGACTGCCCCAGCCACCGTAGCCTTTGACCAGGCCCCAGGGCATCTCGTAGTGAGAGAGGGTCACCAGCGGCGTCATACCTTTACTCAGCATTTCATCGAACAGCTTGTCGTAAAAGGCCAGCCCGGCTTCATTCGGCGTGGTTTCATCGCCGTTCGGGAAGATGCGCGTCCAGGCAATGGAGACGCGCAGGCAGCTAAAGCCCATCTCGGCAAACAGCGAGATATCTTCCGGGTAGCGGTGATAAAAATCGATAGCGACATCTTTCAGCCCGCTGTCGCCTGGCACGCGCTCTACCACGTCACCAAACACGCCTTTCGGTTGCACGTCAGAAGTGGAAAGACCCTTGCCGTCTTCCAGATAAGCGCCTTCCACCTGGTTGGCGGCAATCGCGCCACCCCATAAGAAGTCATTCGGGAATGCTTTCATTGATATCTCCTTAAATTAACGATTGACAGTCAGCAACGGCATTCCGGACTCTACCGATGTAGCAGCCACCGTTGTCACACCACGGAAACTGTCACTGTTACTGATAATAATAGGGGTCGACAGGGAATAACCGGCGGCGAGGATCGCCTCACGATCGAACTCCAGCAGCAGGTCACCAGGCTGAACTTTATCGCCCACGCTCACATGTGCGGTAAAGGGTTTGCCATCGAGCTTCACGGTGTCGATCCCCACATGAATAAGCAGCTCGATACCGCTGTCGCTCAGCAGGCCGATTGCGTGCTTCGTCTGGAACAAAGAGGCTACTTCACCGGCGAAAGGGGCAATAACTTTATTGTCCAGTGGAATAATCGCCGTGCCTTCACCGAGCACACCGGTGGCAAAAGTCGCGTCCGGTACCTGTTCAAGGGCCAGGACGGTGCCGGTCATCGGCGCCAGAATCTCGTTCTCGCCCGGCGGGGTCGCAATCGGCTTTGTCACAACGGTCGCCGCAGGGGTCACCGAAGGCAAACCAGCAACAAAGGTCATGATGCAGGCCAGCACAAAGGCCACCAGAGTACCCGCAATGCCGCCCCACAGGGTGCTGTCCACGCCGCCTGGCGGGATCATCTGAGCAAGGGTAAAGACGTTAGCGAAACCGAAGGAGTATACGTGGCTGTCGCTGAAGCCAACGATGGCCCCACCAATCGCCCCGGCAATACAGCCAAAAATAAACGGACGGCGCAGAGGCAGCGTCAGGCCATAGACCGCAGGTTCAGTGATACCAAAAATACCGGCGGTCGCCGCAGAGCCTGCCAGTATTTTCTGGCGCGGATCGCGGGTACGCAGGAAAATGCCCACGACAGCGCCCACCTGCCCCAGCACCGCAGGCAACAAAATAGGCAGCATGGTGTCCTGGCCAAACACCGCCAGGTTGTTGATCATTAGCGGTACCAGCCCCCAGTGCAAACCGAAGATCACGCATACCTGCCACATCGCCCCGAGGGCCGCGCCAGCCAGCCAGGGTGCAAACTGGTAAATGGCCTGATAGCCATAGGCCAGCCCCTGGCTTAACAATGTCGCCACCGGGCCAATCACCAGGAAAGTCAGGGGCACAATCACCGCAATACAGATCAGTGGAGAGAAGAAGTTTTTCACCGCCGAATGCAGGAACTTATTGCACTGTTTTTCCAGCAGGCAGCTCGCCCACGCGGCGATAATGATCGGGATAACCGAGCTGCTGTAGTTAATAAAGGTCACCGGAATACCGAAGAAAGTCTCACTGACCGCCTCTGGCATCTGGCTGGCCTCGAACGCTTTGATCATCAACGGGTGGGTCAGCGCGCCACCTATCGCCATAGTGACAAAGGCATTGCCGCCAAATTTTTTCCCCGCGGTATAACCAAGCACCAGCGGGAAGAAGAAGAACAGCGCATCACTGGCGGCAAACCAGATCTGATAAGTCCCACTGGTGGTGGTCAGCCAGCCGCACACCACTGCCAGCGCCAGCAGGCCTTTGAGGATCCCGGATGCGGCCATAATGCCGATAAAAGGGGTGAATATGCCGGAAACAATGTCGATCATCCGGCCGAACAGCGAACTCTTTTCGTCTTTGTCATTTGCATCTGTGGGCGTGTCATCGGTAATCCCCGCTTCATCACGCACCGCCTGCCAGACGTTGTTCACGTGGTTACCAATCACCACCTGAAACTGACCGCCGCTTTCCACCACCATAATCACACCGGGGTTCGCCTTCAGTCCTTCGGCATTGGCCTTATTACTGTCTTTAAGTCTGAAGCGTAAACGGGTGGCGCAATGCACCAGACTGCTTATGTTCTCCCTGCCGCCAACGTGGCTGAGAATATCTTTCGCCAGCGCTTGATATTCCATGCTGATTTCCTTACTTCTTAGTGGCCCGTAGGCGATGACTGAGTAAAAAAAAACCTGAGTCCAGCACCTTGCGGGCCGGGCTCAGGTTTTGCCTGCGTATCGCAGTAACAATCCTGTTTTACCCTTCATTATTCACGCCGCAGCGGCGTTGGCATCCTCGCGCACCCCGGTCACTTACTCAAGTAAGCTCCCGGGGATTTGCTACGTCGCCGCCTTGCTGCAACGCGATTAATTTTGGGCAAATTATCGTACTTAATATTTAACGCTTATCTTTGCGTACCCGCTCCATATGGATCGCCAGAAACATAATCTCTTCGGTGGTTAAGCTGCGCTGATAGTTCTGTTGCAGATGGCGCGCCACCTTTTCAGCGCACCGCCAGGCGCGACCATAATTGTCTTTCACCGCCTGGTGCAACGACAGATCGTCATCCTCCACCACGGTGCGGGTCAGCATCCGCTGGGAGAAAAACTTCAGATGCGTAACAAAACGGTGATAGCTCAGCGACTCTTCGTTGTATTCCAGCTTTAATTCGTATTTCACAATATGCAGGATTTCTTGCATCACTTTGGTGATATGCATCACTTCCGGCATTTCACTGTTCAGCTGAGCGGTTACCAGATGCAGCGCAATAAACCCGGCTTCGTCTTCAGGAAGCTCGACCCCCAGCCTTTTTGCAATAATCGCGCGCGCTTCCTGGCCTAACAGAAACTCTTTCGGATACAGGCGACGAATTTCCCACAGCAGCACATTGCGGATGACCTGACCGTTTTTCATCCGCTCAATAGCGAAGAAACAGTGATCCGTCAGGGTGATATAGAGACTTTCCTGCAATTTCCCCAGTCGCTCACGCGCCAGACTGATGATGCAATCGCAGGTAGTCATCACCTCAAGGGGAATTTGATTAAGCAGTTCGCTTAAACGACGAATCAGTTCATCGCTTTGCAGGGCAAAAATCTTTTCAATTTTGCGCTCATCCAGCTCGTCGCCGGTACGTTTCTGGAACGCCAGCCCTCGGCCCATCACGACCTGCTCGCGTTGCTGTTCATCCTGCACGACCACCACATTATTATTGAGTATTTTGGCGATTTTCATCTGAACTCCAGAAACAAAAAAACCTGACTTCCGGCATTTGCCAGAACATCAGGTTTAGCCTGCTTTCGCAGTAACAATCCACGGGGGTGACTCTATCAGGTTGCCCCTGCCACTCAATGTGCGTCGCACAAAAACGTGATTATGATCTCAAGATTATTCATTTATACCCTGAATTACTCGAGCTATATCCGCAGAGGTTTTGAGGGTACGGATCTGTTCAAATACCCCCTGTGACTCGACGTACTCTTTGCGCAGGTAGCCCAGCCACTGCTTGATACGGGCGACGTGATACAGCCCGGTATCGCCCTGCTTT
Source organism: Phytobacter sp. V91 (assembly GCF_965644225.1). Taxonomy (NCBI): domain Bacteria; kingdom Pseudomonadati; phylum Pseudomonadota; class Gammaproteobacteria; order Enterobacterales; family Enterobacteriaceae; genus Phytobacter; species Phytobacter sp. V91. Next base: position 7,888 of record NZ_CBFFRJ010000050.1, read on the forward strand.
TCCAGCCGGGTATATTTTTGCAACAACGCCACCACTTCCGGCCAGGGCATCCGGGGCGCATTCTCTTTTACCACCCGGCTCAGATTCGGAACGTTCAGCGCGCCTCGCCCGATCATCACCGCATCACAGCCGGTGGCGGCCATACAATCCTGAGCACTTTGCCAGTCCCAGATTTCGCCATTGGCCACCACCGGAATGGTCAGACGCTGACGGATCTCGCCGATCGCCTGCCAGTTAATGCGCTCAGCCTTATAGCCGTCTTCTTTGGTTCGGCCATGCACCACCAGCTCCGTCGCCCCTGCCTGCTGTACCGCATCGGCGATTTCAAACTGTCTTTCGCCGCTGTCCCAGCCGAGACGAATTTTCACCGTGACAGGGAGATGAGAAGGCACGGCTTCACGCATCGCTTTTGCGCCGAGATAGATCATCTCCGGGTCTTTAAGCAACGTGGCGCCGCCGCCGCTGCCGTTCACCATCTTCGACGGGCAGCCGCAGTTTAGATCCACGCCCCAGGAGCCCAGTTCCACCGCGCGGGCCGCGTTTTCCGCCAGCCACTGCGGATACTGCCCCAGAATTTGCACCCGAACCAAAGTGCCGGAAGGCGTACGGCTTTGATGTTGCAACTCCGGGCAGATGCGGTGGAACACTTTTGCGGGTAACAGCTGGTCGACCACGCGGACAAACTCGGTGATACAGTGATCGTAGTCGTTAACCTCGGTCAGCAGCTCGCGCACCAGCGAATCGAGCACACCTTCCATCGGCGCCAGTAATACACGCATACATTGCCCCTGAAAAAATGAGGCGCCATAGTAGCGCCTCTGACAGAGGGAAGAAAGACTCCCGTTACACCCGTTTTATTGTTCCGCAAGCCGGCGTAATTCCAGACGTCGCGCTTTGCGGCTGGCAACAATAAAGGTCAGGATAAACACCAGCGCAAAGAGCACCACGATGGTCGGCGCAGGCGCACTGTCGATAAAGAACGACAGGTAAATACCCAGCAGTGAAACCGTCACCGAAACCACCGTCGCCACCAGCAGGGCAATATGAAAACGGTTGGTCAGCAGTACAGCTATAGCGCCGGGCGCGATCAGCAGCGAAATGGAGAGCACGATCCCCACCGCTTTCAGGGTTGCCACAATGGTCAACGACACCATGCAGAGTAAGCCATAATGCAGCAGACCGGTGCGTAAACCACTCACCTGAGCCTGCTGATGGTCAAAGCAAAACAGCAATAAATCACGCCACTTGACCCCAATCACCAGCGTGACAACCAGCGAAATAATCCCGGTTTGCAGGATGTCAGAGGCGGTGATCCCCAACATATCGCCAAACAGAATATGATCCAGATGTACCTCCGGTTTCACCGCAAGGTAAAGCAGCAACCCGGCAGCAAACATCCCGGAGAAGATAATCCCCATCACCGTATCCTGTTTAATACGGCTGTTATCTTTCACAAAACCCGTCGCCAGCGCGCAGAACAGCCCGGCGACAAACGCGCCTGCGGCCAGCGGCAGACCGAGCATCCAGGCCAGCACGACGCCGGGAAAAACCGCATGGCTCATCGCATCACCCAGTAACGCCCAGCCCTTGAGCACCAGAAAGACCGACAGCAACGCGCAGGGAATGGCGACAATCAAAGACGTCAGCAAGGCGTTATTCATAAACGCGAACTGGAAGGGTTCGAGCAGCAGCGTCATCATTTCAGCTTCTCCAGCGCCAGATGCGCGCGACGTCGGTTAGCCAGTAGCCCGTGGGTCGGGGCAAAGACAAACGCCAGCAGGAACAACAGTGTCTGGGCAATCACAATCACACCCCCGGTCGCCCCGTCCAGATAATAGCTGGCCCAGGCGCCAATAAAGCTGGTGATGCTGCCAATCGCCACGGCAATCATCAACAGGCGGGGAAAGCGATCGGTGAGCAACCATGCGGTGGCGCCGGGCGTCACCACCAGGCAGATAACCAGAAATGCCCCCACCGTTTGTAGCGCGGCCACCGTGGACAATGCCAGAAGGGTAAAGAAAAGAACTTTCAGCCGTTCCGGGCGCAGGCCAATTGCACGGGCGTGATTCTCATCAAAAAACGTCACCATCAGATCCTTCCATTTAAAAAACAGGATAACCATGGAGACAACGCCAATGATCGCCAGTTGCAGGATATCCGCCGGAGCGATCGCCAGAATGTTGCCCAGCACGATAGTCTGAATATTGACCGACGTCGGATTCAGCGAGACCATAAACAGGCCAAGGCCAAAGAATGATGAAAAAATCAGCCCGATAATGGCGTCTTCTTTTAGCCGGGTACGCTGGTTAAGAAACAGCATGCTGCCCGCGGCCAGCCCACCGGATAAAAACGCCCCCAGCGCAAAAGGCAGCCCGAGCATATAAGCCCCCGCAACGCCCGGCACGATGGAGTGGGACAGCGCATCGCCAATCAGTGACCAGCCCTTCAGCATCAGGTAGCAGGAGAGAAAAGCACACAGCCCGCCGACCATCGCGGAGACCCACATGGCATTGCGCATATACTCATAGCCAAAGGGTTCAAGCAGTGCGTTCATCCTGCCCCCTTTCGTCGTCGGGCAGACGATGAGCCACAAACGGACGCTCATCATCAGTGATGATGCGCTCTTCAGAACCGCTCAGCACCACATGGCGCAGCACGCCGCTAAAGGCCTGCTCCAGATTTTCAGCGGTAAAGGTGGTTTCAGTTGGGCCGCTCGCCAGCACCGTGCCTTTAACCATCACGGTGTAATCGCAAAATCCGCTGACGGAACCGAGATTGTGGGTGGAGACCAGCATGGTTTTGCCTTCATCGCGCAGTTCACGCAGCAGGTCGATGATTTTGGCCTCTGTTTTTACATCCACCCCGGTAAAGGGTTCATCAAGCAGGATGACCTCTCCCTGCTGAGCTATCGCCCGCGCCAGAAAAACGCGCTTTTTCTGCCCGCCGGACAGCTCGCCGATTTGTCGGTGACGGAAGTCCAGCATATCCACCCGCTCAAGGGCTTCGGTGACGATTTGTTTGTCATGCTGCCTGGCAATACGCAGCATGCCCATTCGCCCGTAGCGCCCCATCATCACCACATCTTCCACCAGCACCGGGAACGACCAGTCCACCTCTTCAGCCTGCGGAACATAGGCCACGAGGTTTTTTTGCAACGCCTGTCGGGTAGACAGCCCGGCGATAGCAATACTGCCCGCTGCCAGGCGTACAAATCCCATAATGGCTTTAAAAAGAGTCGATTTACCGGAGCCATTCACCCCAACCAGCGCGGCGATCGAACCGCCAGGTACGCTGAACGTCGCTGCGCGTAATGCCGTATGCCCGTTACGGTATGTCACGGTCACATCAGAAACAGCAATACCTGTCGTTTGTCCCATGGCTTACTCCTTCATTCCGTCTTTAATCCCCTGCACCAGGGTGCGGGTGGTGACATTCAGCAACGCAAGGTAGGTTGGCACCGGGCCATCCTGCGCACTCAGGGAATCAACATAGAGCACGCCGCCATAGTGTGCCCCGGTTTCCCGAGCCACCTGACGGGCGGGTTTGTCGGACACGGTGCTTTCGCTAAAGACCGCCGGGATCTGTGCTTTTTTGACCTGTTCGATAACATGGCGAACCTGCTGCGGCGTGCCCTGCTGGTCGGCGTTAATCGGCCATAAATAGAGCTCTTTCAAGCCCAGATCGCGCGCCAGATAGGAAAAGGCGCCTTCACTGGAGACCAGCCAGCGCTGAGACTCAGGAATATCAGCCACCTGCTTACGCAGCGGCTCCAGCGTATCGACAATCTGTTTTTTGTAATTCTCAGCGTTCGCTTTGTAGACCTCTGCATTCGCCGGATCGTATTTCACCAGCGCGTCACGAATATTATCGACATAAATCAGGGCATTTGCTGTCGACATCCAGGCATGCGGATTAGGTTTACCGTTATAGGGCCCTTCAGAGATGCCCATCGGCGTAATACCGGTGGTGACGACGACTTCCGGCACACCGTTCAGATGCTGATAGAAACGCTGGAACCACAGCTCAAGGTTCATGCCATTGGCCAGAATAAGCTGTGCGCCCTGCGCCCGTTTGATATCGCCCGGCGTTGGCTGATACTCATGAATTTCAGCGCCGGGTTTGGTGATAGAGGTCACCTCGGCTGCATCCCCCGCCACGTTTTTCGCCATATCGGCAATCACCGTAAAGGTGGTTACCACTTTAAATTTCTCTGCCGCCTGGACGGTTGTTGCAACAACGGTCAGCAGTAAACCGAGCAGTACCACCTTAATTTTTCTCATTATCAACATGCAGGAGTCTCCGGAGGTGATTAAAATAAAAACGAAAATAGCCTGTGCTAATTTATATAGCATAGGCTATGTTTAAATGAAAATGATTATCGTTATTGTAATTTTACGTCAAGGTGGAACGTCGCTTTTGAGACACCATAGGTTCAGGCTGGCAGAGTCAGCGCCCCTTCGCCGAGGGTACGTTGCAGGATAACAATATCCAGCCAGCGACCATGCTTGAAGCCAACGTTTTTCAGGGTTCCGGTGAGGGTAAAGCCGGCCCGTTGATGCAGCGCCAGCGAGGCCTGATTTTCACTGTTGCCCACCACCGCGACCAGTTGCCGATAACCCTGCGCTTCTGCCCATGCAATCGCCCTGGCCAGCAGCGCTTTCCCCACCCCGCGGTGGCGAAAGCGCTGCTCCACATAGATAGAATTCTCCAGCGTAAACTGATAGGCATGACGGGTACGGTAGCGTGACAGATAGCAATAGCCTTTCACCTCGCCTTCATCGAGGAAAACAAACCACGGCAGGCCTGCCTCACGCATTTTTCGCAGCCGGGCGTGCATTTCTTCAGCGCTGGGGGCTTCGGTTTCAAAAGAGGCGCTGCCATGGGTGACATGCCATGCGTATATTGCGTGTATCCCCGGAATATGTTGTTCTTCTGCTTCAATAATTACCATTGTCTGACTCCTGCTCATCACTGCTGACAGGCTAGCGGTAAGCCGCATATTCAGACACGGGTTGGCACTTATCACCCGTATAAGGAAAACTTTGGATGGCCACACTCAGTCTTGACCAACTGGCAACCTACAGGCTGGTGATCGGCCGGGGCAGTTTTACCGCCGCAGCCGAGGTGCTGGGGTTATCGCAACCTGCGGTGAGTTTGCAGATACGCCATCTTGAAGCCGCACTGCAAACGCGACTGATTGAGCGTACCGGGCGCGGCATTCGCCCGACGCCTGCCGGAATAACCCTGCTGGAGCATGGCGAAGTGATTGAAAAAGCCGTCAGCACGGCGCTGCAATCGGTGGCGATGCATCAGCAAGTTTTCAGCGGAACCCTGACGCTGGGTACCGGGGCAACCGTCTGTATTCACCTCCTGCCTGCGGTATTGCAGGCCCTTCGCCAGGCCTGGCCGCAGCTGACCGTCGGGGTCAGAACCGGCAATACCCAGGACATTGTCCGGGCTGTTGTGGAAAACAGAATTGATATTGGCCTCGTTACCCTACCGGCAGCGGGTAAAAATCTTGATGTCACGCCAGTCATGAATGATGAGTTTGTCGTCATAGGTGCGGCGGGCGATGAGACAACGACCTCCGCCCTGACGCCGGCGCAGTGCGCAGAACGGCCGCTGATCGTCTTTGAATCCGGGAGCGGCACGCGCCAGTTGATTGATAACTGGTTTCTCACCGCCGGAGTGCAGATTGCCCCGGTGATGGAGCTTGGCAGCATTGAAGCCATTAAAAGGATGGTCCGCGCGGGGCTGGGCTATAGCATTGTGCCACGAATGGCCGTCAGCCTGGCCGGGGAGTGCGACGGGCTGAGCCTCCACCCACTTGAGCCGCCGCTGCAACGAACCCTTGGCCGGGTAATGCGCCAGGACAGAGTGGCCAGCCGCGCAATTAATGAAGTGACCCAGCAAATTAGCATTGCCGCCAGGGCGATGAATGATAAGGCGCGGGAAGGATCCTGGGGTAATGCCTGACGTGCCAAAATGGAATATTTGGTATGCTTACAATTCATGATGTGATCGGTAGCACATTTCAGGCATTAATTGTATGATGAATGCATCTCATCAAGGGTTTTCACCATGAGTCAATCACTGAATATAATCTGGCAATATCTGCGGGCATTTATCCTTATTTATGCCTGCCTGTACGCGGGAATTTATCTCTCCTCGCTGCTCCCCATCACTATCCCCGGCAGTATTATCGGCATGCTGATCCTGTTTGTGCTGCTGGCGCTGCAAATACTGCCAGCAAAATGGGTGAACCCAGGCTGCTATGTGCTGATCCGTTATATGGCGCTACTGTTTGTCCCTATCGGCGTTGGTGTTATGCAGTATTACGATCTGCTGCGCGCGCAGTTCGGGCCGATCGTGGTCTCCTGCGCAATCAGTACGCTAATTGTTTTCCTGGTGGTCAGCTGGAGCACACATCTGGTGCACGGTGAACGTAAAGTCGTCGGCAAGAAAGAGAATCAATAATCATGGCCTATATCTGGTGGTCCCTACCTTTGACGCTGGTGGTTTTCTTCGCCGCCCGTAAACTCGCCGCACGCTTTAAAATGCCGTTGCTGAACCCGCTGCTGGTCGCCATGGTGGTCATTATTCCGTTTCTGCTGTTGACCGGTATTCCCTACGATCACTATTTTCAGGGCAGTAAAATCCTCAACGACTTACTGCAACCAGCGGTTGTGGCACTGGCCTTTCCGCTTTATGAGCAGTTGCATCAAATCCGGGCGCGCTGGAAATCCATCATTACGATCTGCTTTATCGGCAGCGTCGTGGCGATGGTCACCGGATCGGTCATTGCGCTGATGATGGGAGCGACACCGGAAATTGCCGCTTCGGTACTGCCGAAATCAGTGACCACGCCGATTGCCATGGCGGTTGGCGGCAGCATTGGCGGGATCCCGGCAATCAGCGCCGTGTGCGTGATTTTTGTTGGCGTACTGGGTGCGGTTTTTGGTCATAGCCTGCTGAATCTGATGAGAATTAAGACCAAATCAGCCCGCGGGCTGGCAATGGGTACGGCATCTCATGCCCTTGGCACCGCCCGTTGTTCCGAGCTTGATTACCAGGAAGGCGCGTTCAGTTCGCTGGCGCTTGTTATCTGCGGCATTATCACGTCGCTTATCGCACCCTTTTTGTTTCCGCTGATCCTCGCCATTGCGGGCTAAAATTTGCGATGCGTCGCGCATTTTTAATTTGAATTTCATAAGTTGCATATACAGTGAGATGTTGATCACATATAAAGGCTGTATCGGCCCGTAAACTACGATCCCATTACATTGTTATGAGGCAACGCCATGCATTCACGTTTCCACACCGCGTTTCCGGCTCTCGCGGAAAATTTACAGACCGCGCTGGCACCGCTTCTCGCTGACGCACATTGTCCGGCGATGTTCAGCGCAGAACAGGTTTCAGGGCTGCTTGACGCGACCGGGATGGACGAAGAGGCGCTGGCCTTTGCGCTGTTGCCGCTCGCTGCCGCCTGTGCGCGAACCGATCTCTCTGGCTTTAAGGTCGGCGCCATTGCCCGCGGCGTAAGCGGAAACTGGTATTTTGGCGGCAATATGGAGTTTATCGGCGCCACCATGCAACAAACCGTGCATGCGGAGCAAAGCGCCATCAGCCATGCGTGGTCACGCGGTGAAAAAGCGCTGGCCTCGGTCACCGTTAACTACACGCCCTGCGGACACTGCCGCCAGTTTATGAATGAACTGAACAGCGGACTGGCGCTGCGCATCAATCTGCCTGGCCGTCAACCGCACACGCTGGGCGATTATCTGCCCGATGCTTTCGGCCCAAAAGATCTTGAAATAAAAACCCTGCTGCTCGATGAACAGGATCATGGCTTCAGCCTGCGCGGCGATGCGCTCGCCCGGGCGGCAATCATCGCGGCCAACAAAAGCCATAGCCCTTACAGCCACTCCCCTTCCGGCGTAGCCATCGAGTGCAGTGACGGGCAAATCTTCAGTGGCAGCTATGCGGAAAATGCCGCCTTCAACCCGACGCTGCCGCCGCTTCAGGGAGCGCTGAACCTGATGAGCCTCAGTGGCTATGACTACCCGGATATGCAACGCGCCGTACTCGCAGAAAAAGCAGATGCCCCTCTGACCCAGTGGGATGCAACGGTTGCCACCCTGCGCGCATTAGGCTGTCAGAACGTTGAGCGCGAGCTTCTCGCCTGATTTTCCCCTGCGGGTTTTAGCGCCCGCAGTGGTGAAAAAGACCGCAATTGAACGCCCGTTTCTTGCGCTTGCGGGGCGGGTAAAGTAGCCTTGAGTGAAATTTAATCCCGTATCGAGCTTGTCTGCATGTTGAAGCGTTTTATATACAGTCTGTTGGTCCTTATCGGCTTACTGCTGTTGACTGCGCTCGGCTTAGACCGTTGGATGAGCTGGAAAACCGCCCCCTATATCTATGATGACTTACAGGATCTCCCATGGCGTCAGGTGGGCGTGGTTCTGGGTACCGCAAAATATTACCGTACCGGAGTCATTAACCAGTATTACCGCTACCGTATTCAGGGCGCGTTAAATGCTTATAACAGCGGCAAGGTCAATTATCTGCTGCTGAGCGGCGATAACGCGCTGCAAAGCTATAACGAACCGGTCACCATGCGCAAAGATCTGATTGCCGGCGGCGTCGATCCTTCAGATATTGTTCTGGATTATGCGGGCTTCCGCACCCTGGATTCCATTGTCCGCACCCGCAAAGTATTCGACACCAACGATTTCATTATTATCACGCAACGTTTTCATTGCGAGCGCGCGCTTTTCATTGCCCGGCATATGGGGATCCAGGCCCAGTGTTATGCGGTCCCATCGCCGAAAGATATGTGGAGTGTACGGATACGTGAATTTGGCGCGCGACTGGGAACCATTGCGGATTTGTATATCTTTAAGCGCGAACCTCGTTTTTTAGGTCCGCTGGAGCCGATCCCGTCGTTACAGGAAGTGCCAGACGATGCGCAGGACTACCCGGCGGTAACCGTCGAGCAGTTGCTTGATTTGCAAAAGAAAAGTAATTAACCGGCTCTCGCTGTCATGCTTCAGTAAATAGAAGCGCCACGGTGGATACTCCTCACCGGACCAATTAACAGATAATTTCTTTCAACAAATTCCTGTATATTAATGTAGTCTTTTTCAGTTTTATTCAACGTCCATAATCCGGTGAGGGCATTAAAGGGTAAAACAATTTCCCCTTGCGGCGTGGCAACAAGATACTCACCCGTCTTAATATATCCGGCAGAACATTCAATGCGCTGTTGCGGACGATTACTCATCGTTAAGTCTATTTTCCCAAAGCCCGTAGGGACGACACAGAAATAGTAAAAAGGTAAGCTGGTAATTTTAAAATCCCCGGCCTGGGCAATAATTTCATTATTACGCATAAGCTGTACGGATTTAAGATAGAAATGAATGGGATTGATTTTATCATGCGGCGGGTGGTCAACTTTGAAATACACTACATTCATAGACACTCCTGCTCATCATTACGACAGATATAAACAAGCATACAACTAAAAGTCACTCAGACCTTCAGAATAGGCTTAAACGTCATAATTTGCGAAGGATGCTTCTGACAAACACAGGTAAAAGATTGTAAGGCTGGATTTATCCTGTGCAGCAGACTGCGGATACTTTACAGACTGCTGCGCGTCATCCACTCTTCAAGGTATGGCGCTTCAGGCAACTTTTTCTTCATACTTGTGCAGACTGACCTGAAGGCCATAAATCAGGCTTTTGACCTTCTCAGGAGTAAGGCTAAAAAATTGCGACTCGAACGTCGTTCCGCCCGGCGCATAAGGGGAAGTACTGTAACCAAACTGAATTACAACGCCATTCAGATCATCCACTGCTCCGACCTGCCATCCATTAACGGGAAATGCAGGAAATACTGATTCATTATTCATCCTAATCTCCTTGTGAATGCTGTGACCTTTTCAGCGTAGCACCGAAATGAAAAATTTAACAAGCAGGAATTCATGAAGATTTGGCGGGGTGTTAATTTTGTTATTCACATCGGGCATTTTCTATCCGTGCATAAACATCAACCATCAGGTCATTCTGAGTCAATGTTATTTCTAGTCTTTCATAAAGTTAATGGCATGTTGCTATTATGTTTAACGCCACTCTACTTATTAAATACCCCATTGCAGGTTAAATAATAAATATAGCTAACTATTTATTTAAATATTATGACCAGAAAAACGTTTCGCTATTTAAAAAATTCTTTGTGCTAAACCGTAGCGGTTTATTTAAGCCAGGCTACATAATAAAAAACCCGCTCAAATTGAGCGGGTTTTTGCTGGCGTAAGGATTATTTTTTACGCGCGTATTTCAGGGAGTCCAGCGCCACCGCGAAGATAATGATGCCGCCTTTGATGATGTACTGCCAGTACGGGTTGATACCGATATAGGTCAGGCCATAGTTGATAACCGTAAAGATGATAACACCGGTCACCACGCCCAGAACCGTACCGACACCGCCGCTGAAGGAGACGCCGCCCACCACGCAGGCTGCAATCGCATCCAGTTCGTACATAAAGCCGAGGTTGTTGGTCGCAGAGCCGATACGCCCCGCCTCCAGCATCCCGCCGAACGCATAGAACACACCGGACAGGGCATAGATCATCAGCAGGTTCACTGCCACGTTAACGCCTGAGACTTTTGCCGCTTCCGGGTTACCGCCGATGGCGAAAATGTTTTTACCAAAGCGTGTTTTGTTCCACAACACCCACACAAAGGCGACTGCAATCAACGCGTAGAAGGTGATATAGGACAGGCGGAACGACCCCAGCGCAACAAAGCCCTGAGTAAAGGTGGAGAAGCCGCTGTCGAAGCCGGAAATCGGTGACGCCCCCACAAAGTCGTAGTACAGGGAGTTAATCCCGTAGACGATGATCATGGTACCCAGAGTGGTGATAAACGGCGTAACGTTCAGATACGCGATGATAATACCGTTAATCAAACCGATAATTGCACCAATCACGCAGACAATCGCCACAACCACGATAATTGGCATGGTTTGCATTTCCGGGAAAACTTTGTTCACGTTTTCCATCGACTGCAATAAGGTTGCTGCGACAACCGCCGCCAGCCCAACCTGACGCCCGGCTGACAGGTCAGTCCCCTGAGTCACAATCAACCCGGCAACACCCAGCGCAATGATAATACGCACGGAGGACTGAGTCAGAATGTTACTTAAGTTCAGTAAACTTAAGAAGGTGGGGTCCTGGAATATGATGATTGCCAGTAATACTAAAAGAACAACGTAAATACCGCCGTCTTTCAGATAAGTGAGAAAAGTTTTTTTATTTAACGCACTCATGAGGAGCCCCTGATCTTAAAGGTGCAAAGACGCAAGACGGAGTATTTCGTTTTGCGTTGTCGTTTTAGTGTCAACAATTCCAGCAACGAGACCATTGCTCATTACCAGAATACGGTCAGTGATACCCAACAATTCAGGCATTTCAGAGGAAATAATAATTATCCCCTTATTCTTCTTCGCCAGTTCGGCAATCAACTGGTAAATCTCGAATTTCGCCCCTACGTCGATACCGCGGGTAGGTTCATCGAGCATTAATATTTCCGGTTGGGTCAACAGCCAGCGACCAATAATCACTTTCTGCTGGTTACCACCGGACAGGGAGCCAATTTGTGTACGGTGCCCGGGTGTTTTCACACGCATTGAGTCGATAACCCACTGGGTATCACTCTTCATGCGGGAATTATCCAGCAGACCGACTTTATTTTTGTAGTTCTGAATATTCGAAATCAGTGAGTTGAATCCAATATCCAGGTAGGCATAAATACCGGTAGAACGACGTTCTTCGGTCACCAGAGCGAAGCCATTGTTAATAGCTTCATTGGCATTGTGGTTGTTGATCTCTTTGCCGTGGAGCTTAATGCTACCGGCCGATTTTTCACGAATACCAAATAATGTTTCGACGATATCAGTACGTTTCGCACCCACCAGACCGGCGATACCAAGGATCTCGCCTTTACGCAATTCAAAAGAGATATCGCGAATTGACGGCTGGCGCAGCGAGGTCAGGTTACGTACTTCAAGAATGGTTTCACCCGGGGTATTCTGCCTGTCCGGGAAGCGCTGGTTCAGGGAACGTCCCACCATCATGGCGATAATTTTATCCATGTCCAGCCCTTCGAGCGGCTGAGTGGCGATCCACTGTCCATCGCGCAGGATCGTAATCTCATCGCACAACTGGAAGATCTCTTCCATCTTATGCGAGATATAAACGATACCGCAGCCACGGTCTTTCAGTTTACGAATAATAGTGAAAAGATGATTAACTTCTTTTTCGGTCAACGAAGAAGTTGGCTCATCCATAATAACGATTTTGGCGTTATAGGAGAACGCTTTAGCAATTTCGATCATCTGCATTTGCGAAACAGATAATGTTCCGACACGTGCTCGCGGATCGATATCAATATCCAGCTCATCGAAAATAGCTTTAGTGTCACGATACATCTTGTCCTGATCGACAAACATGCCTTTGGTCGGATAACGACCCAACCACATATTGTCCATGACAGAACGTTGTAACACCAGGTTAAGCTCCTGATGAACCATTGAGATACCATTTTCCAGTGCTTCTTTTGCAGAATGGAAGTCGATCTCATTCCCCATAAAAAGAATGCTGCCGGAATCTTTTTGGTAGATCCCAAAAAGGCATTTTAATAATGTTGATTTACCTGCGCCATTCTCGCCCATTAATGCATGGATAGAATGAGGACGCACTTTTAAATTGACATTATCGAGAGCCTTTACGCCAGGAAAGGACTTGTTGATATTGCTCATTTCCAACAAGAATTCACCGGACGACTGAGTATTGTTGCTGACCATAATTATACCTTGTTGGCCTGGCATATTTATTATATCAGGGCATAAATTATTACGCCCTGTGTGCACGAAATTAAATATTACTTACCAGTAAACTGAGACAGGTTTTCCTGATCGACACCAACGTATGGAATACGAACGATTTTATTTTCGATTTTCCAGTTAGTACCATCAGCAGCGCCTTTGCCGTCTGCCAGGTTTTTCGCCAGATCGAAGGTCGCCTTCGCCTGGTTGTTCGCATCGTTCAGCACAGTACCGGCCAGAGCGCCAGATTTAACCAGTGCCAGCGCTTCTGGCAGCGCATCAACGCCGAAGACCGGAATAGAGGATTTGTTGTGTGCTTTCAGCGCTTCAACCGCACCCATTGCCATTGCGTCGTTGTTGGCGATCACAACTTCAATTTTGTTAGCGTTCGGGCCGGACAGCCACGCGTCCATCTTATCCTTCGCCATTGCGGTGTCCCACATCGCGGTATCTAACTGCAACTGCTCGGTTTTGAGGCCTTTGTCGTTCAGTTCTTTGATAACGTAAGTGGTACGTGCTTCAGCATCCGGGTGACCTGGTTCGCCTTTCAGCAGAACGAACTGAACCTGACCATCTTTGTTCAGATCCCAGTTTTTGTTTGCTGCCCAGTGCTTGGCAATCAGGTCGCCCTGAATAATACCGGATTCTTTGGAGTCGGTACCGACGTAGAAGGCTTTGTCGTAGCTGTCCAGCGCTTTGCGGTTTGGTTCTTTGTTGAAGAACACGATTGGCACATTCTGACCACGTGCTTTCTCAATAACCGTACCTGCAGCAGCCGGGTCAACCAGGTTGATTGCCAGCGCTTTCACGCCTTTAGCCAGCAGAACGTCAATCTGGTCATTCTGTTTGGACTGGTCATTCTGGGAGTCGTTCATCAGCAGCTGTACGCCAGAAGCTTCTTTAGCGTCTTTCTCGATGGCTTTACGCACAACAGACATAAAGTTGTCATCGTATTTATATATGGTCACACCAATACGGGTATCCGCAGCGTGTGCAGTTGCGCCAAACAGCATGCTTGCCATAACAGCGGACAGAGTCAACACCTTCTTATTCATGGTATCTCCGGTTTTATTATGCAGGGTAGTTCTTGTGAATAAAGGGTCGGTTGGGCAGCAGGTTAATGAAACGTTACTGTCGACCGAAGTTCACTCAAAAAATTCTTTCTTCCGTGTAGGGTAAGGCTCCAGTGATACGCTATTTTCGATGTTTCAGGCTAACTGACCATGGTAATGGCGAGTTATCACCGTTACATCGTGTTTCAGCTCTTAAAACGCTGACATCATAGTCAGCGCGTTGTTAAGATACTGTGAATTTACTCACAGATTGAAAACGGTTACATCATCAAACATCATCGGTTAGTGATCGTTACCGCAATTTGCCGTGATGTGACGGAATGACGACGCACCAGGGTCGGCATAAAACAGTGTGTCGCCTCAGGATCAAGCTTACCCGCCGCGCCCATTAACGCCAGTTCCGTGGCCAGACGGGCCATCGAGGCGATGGGATAGCGCACCGTTGTCAGTTGCGGATCGGTGTAACGGGCAATCGGGATATCGTCAAAACCGATAAGCGAAAGATGCTGCGGCACGGCAATACCATTGTCTTTCAGCGCCGTCAGCGCGCCTGCGGCCATGCTGTCGTTATAGGCAAATACGGCACTGAGTTGCAGGTTACGGCCAAGCAGCTCAACCATTGCCGCCTCCCCGCCCTGCATATCCGGAGCGCCGATGCCCACCCAACTATCCGGGGCGACAATCCCGTGCTCCGTCAGCGCTTTAAACCAGCCTTCACGACGCAGGCAGTTATCTTCAATATGGTGGCTGGAAGCGAGATAGCCGATCCGCTGATGCCCGTGATTGAGCAGCATACGGGTCGCCATAGTCGCCCCACTGACGTTATCAAGCTCGACGCAACGATGGGCATAACCGGGGACCACACGATTGATCAGCACCATGCCAGGGATCTGCTCCATAAACCCGGCCAGCTCTTCGTCGCTTAAAGCTTTTGAGTGCACAATCAGGGCGTTACAACGTTGACGGATCAGCACTTCAATGGAGTGGCGCTCTTTTTCCGCCTCATGGTAGCTGTTGCCAATCAGCACGTATTTCTGATGCTGCTGGGCAACAACATCCACCGCTTTGACCAGCGCGCCAAAGAAAGCATCAGACACATCCATCACCACCACGCCGATAGTATCGCTGACCTGAGTCGCCAGCGCCTGGGCATTGGCATTCGGGCGATAGCCAAGCTGGGCAACCGCGCGGGTCACCGCTTCTCGCGTCTCCTGACTGACCAGCGCGCTGTTATTCAATACACGAGAAACCGTCGCAACGGAAACGCCCGCCTGACGGGCCACGTCACGAATGGTTACCATAGTTTTATAACCCTGGATTGATTGCGGTAGCTCACAGACACGCCTCCCGTCGTTTGCAAGGAGGCTATTCTCTCAGTCGGCGGGCGACGACTACGTGAGTGGCATCACACGGATGGAAACGGTTACATCCATTTTGTTAATGATTGTGATCCAGATCGTTATCTGGATGTGCGGGGTAATGATATCCCCGCAGCACGTGCGGTTAACTGACGCCACAACCATTCAAGAGGGCCCTGGCGGAAACGACGCAACCAGAACACGGAGAAGAGAATATTAACGGCCCATACCGGGGGCACAAACGCCAGCAGTTGCAGGCGATCGAATTTCATAAACAGGCCGAAGTGATAAAACAGCGTGGTACAGATTAGCGTTTGCAGCAAATAGTTACTCAATGCCATCCGCCCGACGCAGGCAATAGCGTTCACCAGCTTAAAGCGACAGAGTTGCGGCCAGTAGCCAAAGATAAGCGCGGTGTATCCCAGAACCTGCGCGGGCGCACTCAACTCGCGGGGCGCCTGTAAAATAAAAGCGCACCAGCGATAAGCCCAACCCAGTTGCCACTGGGCAACGATGGCCGGCAGATTAACCGCCATACCTGACACAACCAAAAACAGGCCAACACGGCGATAATGTGACAGGCTGAACTGCCCTTTCAGCCAACCGCTGCGCATCAGTGCCGCACCAATCAGCATCAACCCGGCAAGTTGCCAGCCATACTGAGCGCCAAGCGCCAGCAAGCTACTGGAAAGCAGATCGCTGCGATTGCCGATGGCTTCCAGCAGACCGCCGGTGGTCTTCCAGTAGCCTTCATATTGCAGGTTCGCGGCATCCGGAAGCCAGGAACGGTTAGGCGTGCTGCCGGAAATCATCCCCAACAGCAGCAGCACCGCAATGCCGATGATATACAGCACCACGCCCGTCTTAAACAGCGATTTCACACTTGTCGCATCACGCACCATTCGCCAGGTAATAAGGCCCGTCAGACCATAGGCCAGCAGAATATCCCCGTCCCACAGCAGCAGACCATGGATAAAACCAAGCAGTACCAGCAGGGTTAAACGAGACTGGATCCAGCGTTTTCCCCGGCTGAGCAGCATTTGCAAGCCGGCGCCGAACAGGATAGCGAATAACGAAAGGAATTTAACCTGGGCGAAGAGATCCAGCGTAGCCCAGGTCCAGGCATCATGAAGCGTCACGCTCCCGTACCAGGCGGGATTAAGATACGCCGCCTTTGGCAGACCAAAACCGACAATATTCAGAAGCAGGATACCGAGAATGGCAATGCCACGAACAAAATCCAGCGTGACATTTCTTTCCATGTACCCGGCTCCTGATAATAACTAGTTGTGGTGACGTACAGCGCGCAGGAACTCCTGACGCGTGTTCTGGCTGGACTTGAACAGTCCCCCCAGGGAAGTGGTGGTGGTCGCACTGGTGGCGTCACGAATACCACGGGCTTTTACGCAATAATGCACCGCATCAATAGATACAGCCACATTATTAGTGCCCAGCAGGGTCTGCAATGCCGTCAGGATCTGTTGCGTCAGACGTTCCTGCACCTGCGGACGCTGGGCAAAGAACTGCACGATGCGGTTGATTTTCGATAAACCAATCACCGACTCTTTCGGGATATAGGCCACCGTGGCTTTACCATCGATGGTGACAAAATGGTGTTCGCAGGTGCTGGTCAGGGTGATATCACGCACCGTTACCATCTCATCGACTTTCATTTTGTTTTCAATGACCGTGATTTTCGGGAAATTGGCATAGTCCAGTCCCGAGAAAATCTCATCAACATACATTTTGGCGATACGATGCGGCGTTTCCATCAGGCTGTCATCATTCAGATCGAGATTAAGCAGTTGCATAATCTCAGTCATATGACCGGCTATCAGGCGCTTGCGGGATTCGTTATCCATATCGACAGGTGGGCGCAGCGGCGTTTCAAGGCCGCGAGCAACCAGGGCTTCATGAACAAGAGCCGCTTCTTTACTGAGTGATGACATTTTTTTATTCTCCAGCAGGTGTGGCATCTCCGCCCGGTGAGAGGCGAAGCGAAGGATCATTGTGCGTGAGGTCGCGTACAGAATCCAGTCTTCACCGAGATAATTAGTGAAATAGCCCGGGCCTGTTATTCCGGACGTTTCCACACCAGAGCGCCAGCAATAAATAAGGCGATACCGGCAACACCGAGCGCAGGTTCAAGCCGCTGGGTAAGCCAGGTCGACAGGGCCGATGTCATCGGGCCAATAAGCTGCCCCACGGCATAGCCGGTGGTCAGCAGTCCGGCCATATAGCGGGTATGATTCGGCGCAAGTTCGCGGCCATACAGCAGAGAAAGCTGGACCGCGCAAAGAAATCCCCCGCCCACCAGCAGCGCGCCCACGACCAACCCGTTCATGCCTGGCAGCACGCAGGCGGCCACTACGCCAAGCCCCTGCAACCACAACACAATCGCCAGTCGTTGATGGCTTTGCCCCATCTGGCGCAGCGCAATACTTAACACTATGCCGACAACGGCCGCCGCGCCAAACACTGGCCAGACAAACTGAGCAAACAGGCTGCCGGGAAAGCGCAGCGTGGCCATTTGCGATAAAAAAGTGGCCGGTAAAATATAACCAAACCCCGCCAGACTGTAGCTCCAGACCAGCCGTTGCAGACTGGGCGTTAAATGCAGCGCCGGGGTCGGCTCGCCCGAACGATGCAACTGCCCTGGACGCGGTAAATAGCGGCCAATAAGTACAATCAAAATCAGCGCCAGCACCCCATAGACCTGCCATGCCGCCGCCGCAGAAAGCCCTCGCGACTGGATCAGTACCGCCAGTATCCCACTCAGCGCAATGCCAGCGCCCGGGCCGGCAAATACCGCGGCACTCAGTCCGGGTCTGGCGAAGTGCGCCAGCCGCTCATTGGTCCAGGCCGCGGTCAGCACCATCGCCCAGCCGCTCATCGCCCCGATAACCAGACGCAACGCGCCATGGACCAGGGCGTTCTCTGCTACGGCTGAAAGAAAAGTCAGCGCCACCGCTCCGGCCACGCCGAGGTACAGACGCAGTTCAATATGTCGGCGCGCACGCATGGCATCCCATGCGCCAATCAGGTAGCCAAGGTAGTTTATGGCAGCAACCAGCCCGGCGCTGGTCAGGGTTAGCTGACCGTCCCTGATCATCAGCGGAACCTGCGGCGTAAAGGCAAAGCGCCCTATTCCCATCGCCACCACCAGCACGATAAACCCGCTCAGCGCGATTCTAAGCGCCATGCACACCCCAAAAGTTAATAAAAAGTAAAATTAATGATGCAATATGATGCAATATGATGCATCTCAGCGAAAGTGAAAGTTGCTCACAGCCACATGAATAATCTGTATTATGGCAAGCAGTCACATTTTTACTGTTAACAATGATAAGGAGCCTTGCATGGAATTGCTTGAAGAGCACCGCTGTTTTGAGGGGCGCCAACTCCGCGTGCGGCACGACTCCAGCGTGCTGAACTGCGCGATGACGTTCAGTATTTTTCTTCCGCCAGTGCGTGAAAATACGCCGCCGCCGGTTCTCTACTGGCTTTCAGGCCTGACCTGTAACGATGAGAATTTCACCTTTAAAGCCGGTGCGCAGCGGGTCGCCGCAGAGCTGGGCATTGCGCTGGTCATGCCGGATACCAGCCCACGTGGTGATGATGTCGCCGATGCCGATAGCTACGATCTGGGCAAAGGCGCAGGCTTTTACCTTAATGCCACCGAGCAACCCTGGTCCTCACACTACCGGATGTATGATTATCTGCGCGACGAGTTACCCGCGCTTATCCAGTCTGAATTTGCCGTCAGTGACCGCCAGGCAGTAAGCGGGCATTCGATGGGTGGGCATGGAGCGCTGATTATGGCGCTGAAAAACCCGGGTCGTTTCACCAGCGTCTCAGCGTTTGCCCCCATCGTGAACCCGACAAAAGTCCCCTGGGGACAAAAAGCCTTTACCGCTTATCTTGGCGAGGACACGGCAGCCTGGCAGGCGTGGGACAGCTGTCTGCTGATGCAGGCCAGCCAGGCCACGGATGCCATCCCGACGCTTATCGATCAGGGCGATGCGGATCAGTTCCTTGCTGAACAACTGCAACCCGCGCGACTGGCGGAAGTGGCCCGCCAGAGCGCGTGGCCACTGACCCTGCGCGTTCAGCCTGGTTACGATCACAGTTACTATTTCATCGCCTCATTTATTGAAGATCATCTGCGTTTCCATGCCAGGTATCTGCTGAAATAAGTCAGGAGGGCGTTCGCCCTCCTCTTTACCTTAGCTTTACATTTCCCGCTATCCTGTTGATGCATTTAGCTTTCTCACCACCCCTCAATGTAAATACAAATGATATCAATTATTACTTGTATTTACATAAATTCATTTTTTCTACACAATCAATCCGTTTCTCCATACTGAGAGTACTTAAAAGACAAATACTGAATGTTTGCATGGTTTTCAGATGGAGCTTTTTTACTTAAAACGGAATGAGATGATCATGAAGACTCAGAAAAAGATCCTTGCTGTCGCAGTTTGCGCAGCCACTTTACCTTCTTTACTGCACGCCGCCGATCGGGACACCATTGTCGTTTCCGCCACCGGATTCGAGCAAAAGATCCAGAATGCACCAGCGTCGATTTCAGTAATTTCGAAACAGCAAATCGAAGACAAAGCCTATCGTGACGTGACTGATGCGCTGAAAGATGTGCCTGGCGTGGTCGTCACTGGCGGCGGCAGCAGTAGCGATATCAGTATTCGCGGGATGGGCTCCCAGTACACCCTCTTCCTGGTCAACGGTAAACGCATCAGCACCCGCGGTACCCGCCCGAACAGCGATAACTCAGGGATTGAACAGGGCTGGATGCCGCCGCTGGAATCTATTGAACGTATTGAAGTAATTCGCGGACCAATGTCGTCCCTGTATGGTTCGGACGCGATGGGCGGGGTGATTAACGTTATCACCAAAAAAATCTCCAACACCAAAGGCTGGAGCGGCTCCCTGCACGGTGATGCAACCATGCAGGAAAACAACGACTCGGGCGATATTTTCCAGACCAATGCTTACGCCTCAGGTCCGTTAATTGAAGGTCTGCTGGGCGCCAAAGTCACCGGACTGCTCTCGCGGCGTGCGGAGGACAAAATCCTTAACGGCTATAATGAGCAACGCATGCGTAGCGGCGGCCTGACGCTGAACTTCACCCCGGATGAGAAAAACGACATTGATTTTGACGTCTCCCGGGAATTGCAGGACCGAAACAATACGCCGGGCATGTCCTCTGCCGCAGAATCCTGCCGCAACAATGTTTGTACCCCGAACAGCAAAAGCGACAGCCGTTACGAGCACACGACTTATGCCTTAACGCACAGCGGCTACTACGAAGATCTCAACACCACCAGCTATATCCAGCATGAAGAGACCAATAACCCGGGTCGTGAAATGCGGTCGTACAACACCATTCTCAATACTCAGAACCAGCTCTTCCTGGGCGACCATACTCTGACGCTGGGCGGACAGTACACTTACGAAAAACTGCGTGATAACGGCAACCAGCTCGAAGCGGCGGATGGCCTGAGTAAACTCACCCGCTGGAGCTGGGCATTGTTTGCGGAAGACGAATGGGCGGTGCTTGATAACCTGAGTCTGACCGCCGGTCTGCGTATGGATAAAGATGAAAACTACGGCACTAACTGGACCCCGCGCGGCTATGGTGTCTGGCATCTCAACGATCAGTGGACTCTGAAAGGCGGCGTATCAGCAGGCTATCGGGCGCCGGATCTGCGTCAGTCTTCCGCTAACTGGGGCCAGGTTACCGGCGGCGGTCGCTCGAATGGCATTATCGTTGGCAACCCGGATCTGAAGCCGGAAAAAAGTCTCAGCGAAGAGCTGGCCCTGCTGTGGGATAACAACGACAACCTGAACGCGGGTATCACCCTGTTCAACACCGACTTTAAAAACAAAATCACCGAAGTGCGTCGTTGCAACAGCAGTGCCGATCCCTCCTGCACTATCGGCCGTGTCACCTACGATTTCGTTAGTGACCGGGTGAACGTCGACAAAGCCAACATGCGCGGCATCGAATCAACTTTCGGCTGGAAAATCACCTCCGATCTGAACCTGACCACCAACTACACCTTTACGGAGTCTAAGCAGAAAAGCGGTCAGTTCTCCGGTAAACCGCTGAACAAAATGCCAAAGCATATGGTGAATACCACGCTGGACTGGCAGGCAACTCAGGATGTGGGCTTATGGGGCCGGGTAAACTACCGGGGTAAGACGTCTGAATACCTGAGCCGCACCTCAATGGCGCTGGGCACGCCATCCTACACCATGGTGGATGTCGGCCTGCGCTATAACGCCAACAAGAACCTGCTGGTTTCCGCTGGCGTCTATAACGTGCTGGATAAGCAAGTGGATTACGACAATTACAACACCGTGCTTGATGGCCGCCGCTATACAGTGGGCTTAACCTATAGCTTCTGACCGCCTCTCTGACGGATAACGAAATACGCCCCCGGTGATTAGCCGGGGGCGGGCAGCAAGCTCTACAGGTAAGGCTTAGCGCTGCTTACCCACGTCATCCAGCGCTTCCATCATAGGGCTTAACAGATAACTAAGAACGGTTCTTTTACCGGTTTTGATTTCTGCCGTGACCTGCATCCCCGGCTCCAGCGGCATCTGTTTCCCGTTAATTAATAGCGCTTTTCTCTCCAGCTCAACCGTTGCTCTGTACACCAGCCCCAGCTCTTTATCTTCCGTCGCATCGGCAGATATCAGCTTTAATTGACCGGGCACCCAACCGTAGCGGGTGAAATCAAAGGTGTCGATTTTAACCGTCACCGCCTGCCCTGGATGCAAAAAGCCTACATCGCTGTTACTGACCATCACTTCCGCTCTCAGAACTTCATTTTCCGGTACGATTCGCAAAAGCTCCTGTGGCGCATCCACCGCCGCTCCGCCATCACGGAACACCAGTGCGTCCACCACGCCGCTCACCGGCGCTTTTAGCGTGTATTGCGCGATCTGCGCCTTCAGTTCCTGCTGCTGTTTCTCCAGTACCCGGTTTTCATGCTCCGTGTCCGAGATATCCTGTTCCGTCTGCTGCATCTTTTCCGCTATTCGGGCACGATACTCTGTTTCCGCCTGCCGGTAGCTGACATCCATCTCCGTTAGCTTTGCGCTCGCCCCTTCCAGCGTATAGCGCGCCTCCGTCAGGCGCTTGCGCAACTCCAGCACGCTGTCCCGGCTGGTCAACTGCTTTTTATACAGTGTCGCCAGCGCCTGATACTGCTCCTGATAAACGGGCAACAGTCTCTCCGACTGCGTTTTTTGCGAGACATACCAGGCCTTTTGCGCCGTCAGCACCGCCATCCTGTCGCGCAGCACCGCTTTTTCCTCGCGGTCATTTTCCACTTCGGTCACCAGCTGTGCTGATGCCTGCCGCGCCAGCGCAGGATCCTCCGCAAAAAATTCCGCTGCCAGTTGTCGGGGCGTCTCGCGTTCCTGATAGTGCCCTCGCAGCAATGTCAGCCGGGCAATATGAAAGCGGTTGATCTTCTGGCGCAGCACATTCTCGTCAAAGCGCGCCTGCACCACGCTGTTGTTCAGGCGGATTAACACCTGCCCCTTCTCAACATGCATGCCGTCGCGAACCAGCACGCTCTCCACTTGTGCCATCACCGCGCTACTCACCGGCCGGGACAGCTCGCTAAAGACAATTTTTCCCCGCGTCACGGCGACGATATCAACCTTGCCGCACGCCGACCAGATGACGGCGGTCACCAGTAAGGTAATGATGAACCACAGAATAATACGCCCGACGGGGGACGGCGGCGTCTCCTGCACCTCCAGCACTGCAGGTAAAAAATCGCGGTATTTGTGCTGCGTCATATTGCAGCCTCCTGCAGCGCGTGCAGGTGGGCATAGAAGCCCTGCTGTATCAGCAGATTCTGGTGCGTTCCCTGCTCCACAATTTTGCCTTTTTCCATGACGATGATACGGTTTGCCGGGCGTAAGGCCGAGAGCCGATGGGCGATGATAAACACCGTCCGGTTATGGCATATCTGCGCCATATTGCGCTGAATAACGTGCTCTGACTCATAGTCCAGCGCGCTGGTCGCTTCGTCAAAAATCAGTATTTTTGGGTCCGCCATCAGCGCCCTGGCGATGCCAATACGCTGCTTCTGACCACCGGACAGACGCCCGCCATGCTCGCCAACGGGGGTGTCATAACCCAATGGAAACTCGCTGATAAACTCATGCGCTCCCGCCAGTTCCGCCGCTGCAATCACCCTTTCCAGCGCGGCTTCGGGCACCGCCAGCGCGATGTTATCGCGGATAGTGCCGCTAAAAAGCTGCGTCTCCTGCAGCACGACGCCAATCTGTCTTCTCAGCCAGTGTGGATCGCTTTGCGCCGTGTCGATCCCATCAACAAAGATCTGTCCCCCGGAGGGAATACACAGCCGCTGGATAATCTTCGTCAGGGTGCTTTTACCCGACCCCGAGCGCCCGGCAATCCCGATGATTTCGCCAGGACGAACTGATAATGACAGGCCGTCCACCACGGGTGTTGAGCCCTGTTGCCAGGCAAAAGTGACATTCGCCAGTTTTACTGCGCCTTTGATTTCCGCCAGACTGGTGCTGTTTTCCTGATGCTCGGTAGGTACATTGAGAATATCGCCCAGTCGCCTGACTGAAACCGACACCTGTTGAAAATCCTGCCACAGCTGCACCAGGCGCAGAACCGGTGCCGTCACCTGACCGGCAAACATATTAAACGCAATCAATGCGCCGACGGTCAGCTCCGCCTCAATCACCTGCTGCGCGCCATACCACAGGATTGCTACGCTGGTTATCTTGCTGACAAAACGCGAAATCTGGCTGGCGATCGTTCCCAGCGTCTGGGTTTTAAAACAGCTGGTGACAAAGGCGGCGATTTGCTCATCCCAGCGGCGCGTCATCAGATTTTCTACCGCCAGCGCTTTGACCGACTCCATGCCTGTCAGGCTCTCGACCAGAAACGCCTGATTTCTCGCCCCCTGCTTAAACTGTTCATCCAGCCGTCTGCGCAGAACCGGAGTAATCGCCACCGACAGCAGGATGTAAGGAATGAGCGACGCAATAACGATCAGCGTCAGCGGCAGGCTGTAAAGCGCCATTACGGCGAAAAAGACCAGCGTAAACAGCAGATCGAGGCACAGGGTCATTGCGCTGCCGGTGAGAAATTCACGCACGGTTTTCAGTTCATGCACCCGCGCAACAATTACTCCGGCCTGACGCTGTAAAAACCAGCTCAACGGCAGCGCCAGCAAATGGCGGTACAGCAGCGCGCTCAGGGTGGCATCGATACGTTGCGAGGTGTGGGCCAGTTGGTAGCTGCGTAGCCCGTCGAGGATGACATCAAACAAGGACACAAAAAGCATCCCCAGCGCCAGCACATCCAGCGTGGTCAGGCTCTGGTGAGCAAGCACCTTATCCACCACAACCTGAAAAAAAAGCGGGGTAATAAGCGCCAGGATCTGAATGAAAAACGACGCCAGCAGCACCTCGCCCATCAGCTTTTTATAACGCCAGAATGCGCTGGCAAACCAGCGCAGGTTAAACTCGGTGCTTAACCGCTCGAGCGAGAAACGCCGGGCGAACAGAAAGCCCTGGTAGCGCTCGCCGGACAGCGGAACAAAAGGCTCCGGGGATGATGAATCACTGCGCTGAATCAGCCACTCCCCTTCCCTGACCGCCAGCAGCAGAACATATCCTTCGCCGGGAATTTCCGCCAGCGCAGGTAACGGTAACTTATGCGCGCCGGATAACTGGCGAACTTTACGACACTTAAGCCCGGTTTCACGTACCGCCCGGACGAACTGCAGCGCAATATCATGCTGGGCATCAACTGCGTATTTTTCCTGTAGCGCAGGAATATTTACCGCCATGCCGTAATAACGGGCAATAGCGGCAAATCCCTGCCATAAATCCTGATGGATAACAGCCATTTACTCTTCTCATCCCTGAACAAACAGGGCCAGCAGCATCAGCCGCTGGCCCGTTTCATACACTTATTTCATGCCTAAGCAACCAACGAACTTACCGAAGATTTGGCGGTGGTCAGCGAAGGGGTAACAACCGCATCATCTTCATCACCACTATCACCTGCCGTGAACTGCACTATCATCTGATTCACCAGGCTCAGCGATACAGACGCATCTTCAGGAGCGGCCAGCGGCAGCGGAATATCATCTTCTAAATAATTGAGGATATCTTCGACCAGCCAGTCGGTGCCGTCGGAGAAGGTGATGTGTTCTATTTGATTTTTGCTGGCATAGAAAAAATCTTTGAGGGTGACAGACCCTGTACACGATTCTGTGTAAATGCCTTTTCTCAGAAGTGACCGTCCAGGCGGTCACCGAACTCGATAATAAAACGGCTCATCGCCATCCGCCAGTCACTCAGGGGCATCGTCCATTTTTGTGATGCGGCCTGGATGGCAAGCCACACCACCTTTTTCACCGACTCATCAGTCGGGAATACTTTGCGTTTTTTGATGGCATGACGGATTACACTGTTCAGCGATTCGATCGCGTTGGTTGTATAAATCACTTTGCGGATCTCCTTCGGATAAGCGAAGAACGTACACAAATTCGGCCAGTGGGCCTGCCAGCTTCTGCTTATCTGTGGGTAGCGCTCATCCCAGGCGTCACTGAACACTTCCAGTGCCTGAAGGGCGGCCTCCTCTGTCGGGGCCTGGTAGATTGCTTTCAGGTCGCGTGTCACCGCTTTATAATCTTTCCAGGCAACGAAGCGCAGGCTATTACGCACCATATGCACAATACATAACTGGATGCGCGTATCCGGGTAGACTGTGTTGATGGCATCCGGAAAACCTTTCAGG
>NZ_CBFFRJ010000051.1:0-33768 GCF_965644225.1 Phytobacter sp. V91
AATCTGAACCAGATTTAATCTGACAGACACCTGTATAAATAACCGGTAACTGTCAGATCAGGTCTGAGCTAGTACACATTAGCGCATGTGAAGCCTTGTTCAGCTTGCTCGACAACGCCCTGGCGGTGGATCCCTGGCTGTCCGGCAAGGAATTCGGCCCGGGTGATATCGCCGTCGCCCCGTTTATCTACAACCTGTTTAATATGGGGCTGAGCTGGACGTCACATCCCCATCTTGAAGCCTGGTATCAGCGCCTGACTCAGCGCCCGGCATTTCGTGATGTCGTGATGATCCCGGTCACCTGACCGGCAACCCGGCGTAACTTATTGCGCCGGGCTGACTTTCAGTAATTCGCCATCATTTTCATCGGTCAGCACATACAGATAGCCGTCCGGTCCGACCCGCACATCGCGAATACGCTGCCCGCGATCGCCAAGAATACGCCCGTCTTCCGTCACCTTATTGCCGCTGACGCTCAGCACGATCACATCCTCATCCTTAAGCGCGCCGATAAAGAGTTTGTTGTGCCATTGCGGGAACGTCGCCGCGTTATAGAACGCCATACCGCTGACTGCCGGTGATTTTTCCCAGTAGAAAACCGGTTGTTCAGTACCCGCGACCGTGTTCCCTTTGGCTTCAGGGATCGGCGAACCGCTGTAGTTAATGCCCCAGGTTGCCAGCGGCCAGCCGTAGTTTTTGCCCTTTTCCGGGATATTGATTTCATCGCCGCCGCGCGGGCCATGCTCGTGCAGCCAAAGGGCCTCACTCCATGGGTTAATGGCCATTCCCTGCGGATTACGGATCCCGTATGACCAGATCTCAGGCCGTTTGCCCGCCTGCCCGACAAAGGGGTTATCAGCCGGGATTTTCCCCTGATCGGTGAGACGCACCAGCTTGCCCTGCAACTTATCCAGATCCTGGGCGGTCGGACGCTGATTGTTCTCCCCCAGCGCTATCCACAGATAGCCTTTGCCATCAAACACCAGTCGGCCGCCAAAGTGATTGCCGGTTGAGAGCTTCGGCTGCTGGCGAAACGCCACCTGAAAGGCCTCAATCCGTTTAAGATCTTCGCTTAATCGCCCATATCCCACCGCGGTGCCCGCTTTGCCGTCGCTCCCCACTTCCGCGTAGCTAAGCCATACCCGCCGCGACTGGGCAAAATCCGGCGCCAGGGCGACATCCAGTAACCCACCCTGCCCGCTGGCCCATACCCTCGGCACGCCGACTATCGGGTCTGAGATGCCTTTTCCCGCCTGCCAGTGGCGTAGCTGCCCTCCCCGCAGGGTGATCAGCATCCCTTTGTTATCGGGTAAAAAAGCCAGCGACCAGGGATGGTCGAGTTTGGTTTGCAGTACCTCAACCTTCACCGGCGCAGGGGCCGCCAGCGCGGATGTGGCAATCAACAATGCGGGGATCAAAAAGACAGCGTTGCGGCGCATGGCACCCTCCTTTAGTGGTAACAGCCTAAAGGGTAGACAGCATGGTCAGGCGCGGGGGGACTTTTACAAAAACTGAAATTAGACCTTACCTGACCGTCGCCCCTTAATGCATGGATGTCCGGGTTATGTTTAAGTGCTGCCTGGGCTGACATATAAAGGATGCACCGCCAGAAGCGGTATGTCAGGCCTTGTTGCTGAGGTCTGATGGCAAAAAACTGCGGGAAACAGCGGAACAGATCCAGCAACCAGCCTTACTGAGTTTCATCACGACCTTCATCTATAAGGCGCAGAACTTCCGTTACTAGTGCTGCGGCGAAGCGCTGCTCCAGCAGTCTCTCATTTTCCAGATTTGTATCGGTACCATGCATAAACTGCCCGTAACGCACGGGGCCCGTCAGCAGGTAACCTTCAACATTGTTATTACCTTCAGCAAAGCATTTTTGCAGTGCATTCAATCCCGTCTCGATCGCTGTCTGATGTTTTCCACTTTTTATATGAGCAAGGAATTTCTCTGCAATATATTCAGGTTCGCCAACGTAACGCATCACATGGTTCAAATCGGCTGCATCCTTGGGTTCGTTGCGATTTTGAAACGAAATCGCTTTCAGCAGGATAAACACAACTTCATCCGCAAATCGTATGGTTTCAAAAACAATCCCCGCGTCCCCCAAGCCCTTATCCCCAAAGAGCATCGCAGAGATCTCTTTCTCGGCATACCATTCATATGACATTTCAGCAAAGGGGATCACGAGAGCAGAAACCGCCTCGCCGTCTATCGGGACTTCTCTGCCAGGTTTTCCGCCAGCATTGTTTCCCTGTAAAAACTCTACCAGTACGGGAGAACCATCGGGAACGGGGAACTCCCAGCGCCATGCGTTTGTATCAGAGTTTTTTCTGAAACCTCTTTCAATCAGTTGATCGTGCAGAGAGGCATAATTTTCCCCCTCAGCGATCACTTGCAGGTTAAGCACGATATCCACATCAGATGTACCATAATGTTCAGGCACCTGAGGTTCCTGCGCAGGGGTCAAATAGCGCGGAACGAGTCCACCTATCAGGCGAAGCGTGCCTTTCATGGTGCCAAAGGTGGTCAATAAAGTGACTAAGACCCGCTCACACATTTCCGTGTTAATGGCTGAATATCCGGATCTGTCTTTCGGTTTGGTGTGGATTACCATAGTTATATCTCCAGAATTTCCCGGCGAAACTGTTCAGCAAGTTCAGCGTTTCTTCCTTTACCATCCAGCAGAGACAGGTACTGAATGAAGTCGCTGGTGACGGGGATGTTGTTTTCATAATTTATAAATTGCAGGGCAGCGGGGACACATTCATGTACAACAACGTTGTAGCCCTTTTCCGCGCTTTTAATACCCGTCAACTGGGTAAACAGCTGGGCACTTCCGGGCGGGACGATAATTTCTGCCACATTTACGCCCGTGAGTAGTGGCGTGGCCTGATTTGCCGCCAGGGCCCCCGTCAGCGCCCAGCGGATGTCATCGCCTGCCTGGCTAACCTTGCGTTCAATTTTTCTGACGCAATCCACTGCATCCGCTGCAAACAGATACCCGTAGAATGCACGATTTTCCCGTTGCCTGGTGTCCTCCGCCCAGGCATTAAGTAAAGCGCCGGGATTAATCAGTCTGCGGCGCTGTGAACGCCCCCCTTCACTGGTTTTTTCCAGCCACTCTCTCATTTCCAGCTCTCTTAAAACGCCAGAAACCGTATATGCCGAAGTTCCAGAGTGCTGACTAAGCTCTTCACCTGAGAACCATTTTCCCTGTGACTGAAGTAATGCATGCACGACCATTTCCCTCGCACCAGTGAACAGATCGCCACTCCCGCGTTTCACTGCTCTCTTGCGTGGTCTTTGTATATCGATAATTGACTGTTTATGATTGATAAAGAGAGTGCCACCCATCTCATAATATCCAACGCCATGCGCTTTGAGCATTTCTCTTGCGCCCTCACTGATCAGCTCAGCG
This sequence comes from Phytobacter sp. V91, assembly GCF_965644225.1. Classification (NCBI taxonomy): domain Bacteria; kingdom Pseudomonadati; phylum Pseudomonadota; class Gammaproteobacteria; order Enterobacterales; family Enterobacteriaceae; genus Phytobacter; species Phytobacter sp. V91. Next base: position 3,422 of record NZ_CBFFRJ010000051.1, read on the forward strand.
ACAAAAATCGGGACAATATCAGGCTTATTGGCGTTTTTCTGACAGAACTCCTCAATTTTCCAGATTGCTTGCCTGATATCCCTTGGGTAAGCCTGCTTTTTTGCCTCTACGGGCATGATCCAGACCCCCTGAATACCTCTGACCTCCAGAACACAATCAATACCGTCGTCGCCCGGCAGGCCACTCAGTTCTACAATCCTGGCTTCAAGGATGCTTTCAAGGGCCGACGTGACATCCTGCAGGAGCTTGTTTTCTGATTGAATCACTACGGACGCTCCTCATAAAAATGTATTTTCTTAGCTTCGAATTATAGTTTATCTGTACAGCTAAGAAAGATAAAAAAGCTAATCATTAGCTAAAAGGCATTGTTTAGCTGTTCAGATAAGGATTGAGTTATAGATAATAAAAGCGCTGAGCTCTGTCTAATCTGAGCGAATACAACACTGAGCAATAAGAATAAGACAATTACATCGGTGACCGTATCCGGCTGAAAACTGGTGAAATCTGGCCGTAAAACGGGGGCAAGAGGGCTGACCATGCTGGCATAAATTGAAAATAATAAAAAAAGGGGAGGAGTTACCTCCCCCTACATCAGGCTTCTTCAAGCGATGAGTGTTCACTCAAATAACGAATGCTGAAATTCAGCACGTTCAGGGAACGTTCGAGTTTGTCCGCATTCACGGCAATATAGGTCGGGCAGTCATGACGCCCGCTCAGCAGGCTTACGGCTGCCGAAGATAACGCTTCTTCTGCACGGTACAACGCGCCACGGGTATCGTGGTCGAGCAGCTGATTCAGTTGCTCACCTCTGTCGCGAATCTCCCTCGCGAGTGCAAAAAAACTGTCCTTTAACTGTTCGGTTTCGCTGACTGACATATACCCTTTTGCTTTACGCATATGGATATAGGTCTCTAGCTCAAAATGGGCACTGAGCAATTTGTCCAGCAGGCAGCGTGTGAGTTCGTCGACGGTCATACGTTTTCCCTCCCTTGTCAGCCAATGTGCCAGTCCATACTATGGTCATTTTTTGAGCAAAAGCATGAGCAAGGTCAATAATTGACCGTCGGCGACGATTCTTTACAGTTTAGAGCGACTTAACATTAAGCCTGTCGGGCAAGCCACGCACGCCATCCACCGAATGAGGTGATGTCGGTTGCCCCGGATAATCCATAAGCCTCACAAATGAATCCAGTCAGCCAGCGCCCATCCGCCAGCTCCACTTTACCCAGGCCCAGCGGAGCCGGGATCCCATGCAGAAATGAACCCAGTTCGGATGAAGGAAGTTCCCACACTTCAACGGCGATCCCCTGTCCCTGTTCCTCATCGCGCACCATCCCCGGACGTTTTCCGTCAGCCAGGGCATACAAACGATACGCAGGCGCACTATGGGTGGCTTGCACCAGGTGACCCTGACGCTGGCGCAACTGATGGTTGAGCGCCAGCCCGTCGAGGTGCGCGCCGCACACCACCAGTTGTACCCGGTCATTGACTGCCGCCTGCGCAGGCGGATCGCCTGCCAGTACGCTGCCGCCCGGCAGGGGCAAGGGCTGCGCACGTTGCAGCGCATCTGCCAGCCCCAGCAGGTACTGATCTGTAAAGGCGCGGCCAAACAGCGTCACTCCCGAGGGCAGGCCGCTGGCCATAAAACCAACGGGTACAGCCACGGCGGCGTAATCCAGTAGGTTCATAAAGTTGGTGTAGTACCCCAGATCCGAATTGCGTTTTACCGGTTCGGCCTCCAGCTCAGTCAGAGTGACCGGACGCGGATACGTCGGCGTCAGTACGCACTCCAGCCCGGCGAGCGTGGCATCGCAGAGCGTTTTAAAATGTTGCAGCCTGTAGATGGCGTCAAAGGTACTGACGGCATCGGTGCCCGGCGCTTTTTGCAGCACGTCGCGGATAACCGGCAATACCGCATCAGGTTGTTGTTCTATCAGCGGCCCGACCACGTGATAACGCTCGGCTACCCACGGCCCTTCATAAAGCAGCTTTGCCGCCAGCATAAAAGGGGTGAAATCAATGCTTACCGGCACGCCGCCCAGCGCCTCAAGCCGGGAAATTGCAGCGTTAAACAGGGCTTCGCTCTCACTACAGCCAAAAAACTCGAGCTTATCGGGCACGCCGAAACGAAATCCCTCACGCGGTGCGCCAAATGCCTGAAGGCTGTTCCACGCCGGGTTCAGGCGGCTGAAGTCGTCCGCCGGATCCTGCACCGCGGTTAATGCCAGCAGGCGGCTGGCTTCCGCGGCGGTCGCCGTAAAAAAGGTCACACAGTCGAGGGTACGACAGGCAGGCAGTACGCCCGCTGTCGAAATCAGCCCTTTGGTCGCTTTAAGCCCCAGCAAGTTATTAAGCGATGCCGGAACCCGCCCGCTGCCGGCGGTATCCGTGCCCAGCGCAAAGCTCGCCACCCCCAGCGCCACCGCCAGTGACGACCCGGCACTGGATCCACCTGACGGATAGTCCGGATGCACGCTGTTACGACAGGCGCCGTATGGCGAGCGCGTACCGTTCAGCCCGGTGGCGAACTGGTCAAGATTGGTCTTACCCAGCGGAACGGCCCCCAGCGCAATCAACTGACGCACAATGGTGGCGTCATCCTGCGCGGTATAAGCAAAAGCCGGACACGCAGCCGTGGTCGCAATCCCCGCCAGATCAATATTGTCCTTGATAGCAAAGGGCACGCCGTAGAGGGGCAATTCATCCGGCGTGCGGGCATCCAGCGCGGCCAGATAAGGCTCCAGCTCCTCCACAGTCAGGATATGAATAAAGAGATTGAATTCCGGGTTCAGGGCAACGGCGCGTTGCCGCAACTGCGCCAGCAGCGCGCGCGGCGTCAGTGTGCCGCTGCGATACTTCGCCGCCAGCGTATCAAGACGTAAATCAAACGAGTCGCTCATTGTGCTTTCTCCATTACTACCACGCATTGCCCGGCACGCACAGAGGTTCCCGGCTGCACCCGCACCTGGGTGACCACCCCGGAATGAGGCGCAGTCAGTGGAATTTCCATCTTCATCGATTCCAGCACTACCAGGGTCTGGCCTTCGCTCACCCTGTCGCCCTCTTTCACATTCACCTGCCAGAGGTTGCCGGACACCGGGCTGTCCACACCGCTTTCTCCGGCGCGAAGAGGCGCATCTTCCCCCTCTTCTGCCACTTCGTCGCTGCTGTCAAAATGCGCCTGGCCGCTGGCAATCCAGCGATCGCGCTCGGCGGCAAACGCCTGCTGTTGATGAGCCCGGCTGGCGGCAATACTTTGTGCTTCATCAGCGAGGAACTGCTGATACTCCGCAAGACGCAGGGTGGTCTGTTCAATACGCAGCGGGTAACGCCCCAGCGGGAAGTCGCGGCGAATAGTGAGTAACTCTTCGGCGGAAACCGGATAGAAGCGGATCTGGTCAAAGAAGCGCAGCAACCAGGGTTTGCCATTAAAGTCAGCCACCGCCCGGTAGCGGTTCCACATTTGCAGGGTACGCCCGACAAACTGATAACCGCCCGGTCCTTCCATGCCGTATACGCAGAGATAGGCTCCGCCAATCCCCACCGAGTTTTCAGCCGTCCAGGTGCGCGCCGGGTTGTATTTGGTGGTCACCAGCCGGTGACGCGGATCGAGCGGTGTGGCAACCGGCGCGCCAAGATAAACATCCCCCAGCCCCATCACCAGATAGCGGGCATCGAAGACGGTCTTATACACTTCGTCGATATTTTCCAGACTGTTAATCCGGCGGATAAACTCCAGATTGCTCGGGCACCATGGAGCATCGCGGCGCACCGTCGTCATGTACTTTTCAATCGCTTTCTGGCACGCAGGATCGTCCCAGGAGAGCGGCAGCCAGACCACGCGTGAAGGCACATCAAGGTCGGTGCTCTGGCACACCTGCGTCCACAGGGCGCGAATCACATCCAGCAGTTGACTGAGCGGCAGTGTCTCCGGCTGATAGTGCACTTGCAACGAGCGAATGCCCGGCGTCAGGTCGATAACGCCATGCAGGCAACGAGCTTCCAGCGCCTGCATCAGAGCGTGGCCGCGAAAACGCAGGACCAGATCCAGCTCCGGCGCGCCAATTTCCAGCAACAGATGGGTATCACCAGACAAGCGCGCCACCAGCCGGGTATCGGCCTCGCCCACATCCAGCACCACCGGAGAAGCAAGGCGCACGGGCTGCCAGCTAAAGGCAACAGGTTGCAGCGTTTCCACTTCCTGTCTTTCGGCCTGGGCCAGCAGGCGCGCGGTGCTGACATCCACCGGAATAAAGCGCAGTTTATCGCCCGCTTTCAGCTGCCCGAGCTTATGCAGATCGGCTTCGATAACGGTCACCGGGCAGACAAAGCCGCCAAGGCTTGGGCCATCCGGCCCCAGGATCACCGGCATATCACCGGTAAAATCGACGGCGCCGATGGCGTAAGGGTTGTCATGAATATTCGACGGATGCAGCCCCGCCTCGCCGCCGCTGTCACGTACCCACTCCGGTTTTGGTCCAATCAGGCGGATACCTGTCCGGCTGGAGTTAAAGTGCACCTCCCAGTCGGTGGCGAAAAAGGTGTTGATATAGTTTTCAGAGAAGTATTCCGGCGCGCCGTGCGGACCATAAATCACCCGCAATTCGCGCACCGCAGGCAATGCGGTATGGAATGCCGCTGGCAACACGGCCCCACTCTGGCGGTCGGTGAGCGGAGCAATATGCAGCACGTCGCCGGTACGCAATGCGCGCCCGGCATGACCGCCAAACTGACCAAGGGTGAAAGTGCTTTTGCTGCCAAGATAGTCCGGCACATTGATCCCGCCGCGCAGGCACAGATAGCTGCGCACGCCCGCCCCGCTGACCTCACCCAGCCGCAGGGTACTGCCCGCCGGGAGCGTAAATACGCTGTTCATGGCGACCTTCTCGCCATCGAGAGTAATACTCAGTTCCGCCCCGGTGACCACCGCCACCGCATCGGTATTGAACTTCAGCGTCGGGCCATTCAGGGTCAGCTCCAGCGCCGCCGCACTGGCGGCATTACCCAGCAGCGTATTGCCAAGGCGCAGCGCGCGGGCATCCATCGGCCCGGAAGGCGGAACGCCCACCGCCCAGTAGCCCAGGCGGCCAGGGACATCCTGTACCGTGGTCTGGGTGCCAGCGCTGAGCACCTCAAAGGTGGCGGCGTGGTAAGTCAACCCTTCCAGACAGCGCGTCCAGGGTTCGCCGCTGGCAAAGGGAGCAAAGGTCAGGATCTGTTGCAGATACTGGCGGTTGGTCTCGACGCCATACAACCGGGTTGCCCCCAGCGCGCTGTTCAGCTCAGCAATCGCCTGCGCGCGCGTGGGCTGCCAGGTGATGATTTTCGCCAGCATAGGATCGAAGAACGGCGGGACTTCACACCCGGCTTCCACCCAGCTGTCGATACGCAGATGCTTCCGATCCTCTGGCGGAAAGGCGACATCGGTCAGTAAACCCGGCGACGGCTGGAACTGCCGACCCGGATCCTCAGCATAGACGCGCGCCTGCACCGCATGACCCTGAGGCTTAAGCCCTGCGGCCAGTTCAGCCAGCGGCGGTAGCTCTCCTGCCGCCAGTTCAATCATCCAGCGAACCAGGTCCACGCCCCACACCTGCTCGGTGACGCCGTGCTCCACCTGTAAACGGGTGTTCACTTCAAGGAAGTAAAACTGGCGGGCTGCGCTGTCGTAAACAAACTCGACGGTGCCTGCGCTGCGGTAATCAATCGCTTTGCCAAGTTTTATGGCGGCCTCGCACAGCGCGGCTTCCATACCTTCGGGCAGATTCGGCGCCGGGGTCTCTTCAATCACTTTCTGGTTTCGGCGCTGTACTGAACAGTCGCGTACGCCCAGGGCTATCACCTCCCCGGCGCCGTCGCCAAAGATTTGCACTTCCAGGTGACGCGCCCGCTCAATGTATTTTTCGATAAACACACCGGCGTCGCTAAAGTTGTTTTTGCCCAGACGCACCACCGCGTCAAAGGCTTCAGCCAGTTCGGCTGCGCTATAGCAGACGCGCATCCCAATTCCGCCGCCGCCAGCGGTGCTTTTCAGCATCACCGGGAAGCCAACAACGGCTGCGGCCTGTTGCGCCTCATCAAGGCTGGCCAGCAGTTCGGTCCCCTCCAGCATGGGGACACCGTGGGCTTTTGCCAGCGCGCGGGCGGTATGTTTTAAACCGAAGACGCGCAGTTGCTCAGGCGTCGGGCCGACAAAAGCAATACCTGCCGCTTCGCAGGCTTCAGCAAAGGCCGCATTTTCGGAAAGAAAACCATAGCCGGGGTGAATTGCCTGCGCGCCGCTTTGCAGCGCGGCGTTAATGATTTTTTCACTGACCAGATAGGTTTGCGCCGCCGGGCCTTCGCCCAGGCTGATAGCCTCGGCGGCATCACGCAAATGTAAACTGCTGGCGTCCGCCTCGGACCAGACGGCCACACCGGCCACGTTCATGGTGCGCAGGGTACGCAGAATACGGCAGGCAATCGCGCCACGGTTAGCGATAAGGAGTTTTGTAAACATAGTCAGAACTCAATGGTGGCGGGTCGTCCCGCCGAAAATCGGCTCGCCTTATGGTCGTCCATAAGGGGCGATGTCACTTATGGACGTGGCGTCGGGTCTGGATCCTGGCGTAACGGCAGGCGAGCCGCGCGAACGACAAACAGGTGGTAAATCAGGCTGCGCAACCGCACCCAACGGCTCAGTTCCATACCAGTACCTCGGCAGGGGTCGGGTTCCAGCCATTACACGGGTTGTTGAGCTGCGGACAGTTAGAAATCAGCACAATGACGTTACTTTCGGCGCGCAGTTCGACGTATTTCCCGGCGGCTGAAATGCCATCTTCAAAGGTCAGACCGCCTTCCGGGGTGACGGGCACGTTCATAAAGAAATTAATGTTGGCCCCGATGTCGCGCTTGTGCAGGCGACCATCATGCAGGCAGGCGCACAGAAAATTGTCGCGACAGCTGTGCATATGGCGCTTATCCAGCGCATAGCGCACGGTGTTGCTCTCCTGAGCGCAGGCGCCGCCGAGGGTGTCGTGGCGACCGCAGGTATCAGCGACAATGGTCAGCAGCGGGTTTCCAAGGTTGGAATAAAGTACGCTGCCGGTGGTCAGATAAGCGTTGCCCTGGCGGCGCAATGTGCGCTGGGGATCGTAGCGTTCACGCGGATTATCGGCGTTGTAAAACAGGGTATCGACGGCCTGATTGCCTTCAAGATCCAGTAAACGGACGGTCTGCCCTTTTTTCACTTCAAACAGGTAAGGTTCGCCTGCCGGGATCACATGGCGAAACACGGCCTCTTCGGGATGCTTCTGGCTGGTTACGGTCATTATCTGGCTCCTTACAGGGCGAATAAACGGGTATTAGTAAAGGCGCGCTCGTTTTCCGGGCGCGTATGCAGTGCGCGAATGGCGGCATTTTCATCTGCCGCCTGACGCCAGCTCAGCTGCACCGGGCGCGGGGCGTATTCCGTTGACGGATCCATGGGATGTTGCAGCGCGGTGAGCACCACCAGCACGTCCATGGGAGCAAACAACTCTACGTAGTTGCCCGGCTGTGACCAGCCGCTGTGGAAGGTAAATGCGCCATTCTCGTCAACGCTCACTTTGCTGAAGAAGTTAACCACCATCAGCAGGTCTTCGAGGTTCAGATCCCATTTGCCCATCTCCACCAGCAGGTTGTCGACGCCGTTACGGTAAAAACCGTTACGCAGGCTCTGGTAGTTGCCCTGGCCATATTTCTCACTCACTTCAGCCGCATTCAGTACGCCGCCAAAGGGGTCATGCCAGCCGCAGGTGTCGCTGATAATGCCCGCCAGCACCCGACCCATATCAGAGTAAAAACAGTGCCCGGCGGTCAGACGCGCAGTGTGCTGGCCTTTTAAGGTGTCGGGCAGGTTGAGACGTTCACTTTTCTCATGCGGGTTGAGCATCATCAGGCTGACGTTGGCCCCGCCGTCGATATCCGTCATACGCAGGATCTGCCCACGTTTGAGAATAAAGGAGAGATTGCCGCCGCCGGGCAGCGTCTCTTCACGTAAAACTGAATTAGCGTTTTCTAATGAAGTCATAAAGTTAAGTCCTTAACGCATAGACGTTATCAGGCGCGCTGCCGGTCATTTCGGCCAGTCGCGCTTCGTTTAGCGGAATGTCGTAAGTGATGCGCGCGCCGTAAGCATTGGGCTCGTGCGGGTCAATTCGCACCTTGTCGAACACCAGCAGTCGGGTGCCGAGGTTAAACCCCTCGGAGAGGTCGTGAGTGACCATAAATACGGTCATCCGGGTTTCGCTCCACAGCTGAAGCAGCAGAGCATGCATATCTTTGCGAATACCCGGATCGAGTGCGCCAAACGGCTCATCCAGCAGCAGAACGCGGGGTTGCATAATAAACGCCTGGGCGATCGCCAGTCGCTGCTGCATCCCGCCGGAAAGCTGGGCGGGGTATTTATCCAGCGCCTGCCCGAGGCCAACTTTCTCCAGCATCCATATCGCCCGATCCCGCGCCTGGCGTTTGCTTGCGCCAAACAGGCGGCCAAGGAAACGAGCGTGGGGGAATTCGAGACCGATGGTGACGTTATCCAGCACGTTTAAGTGCGGGAAGACCGAATAGCGCTGAAAAACAACGCCGCGACTGCGATCCGGCTCCGCTTGCAAGGCTTTGCCATCAAGCAACAGCGAGCCACGGCTCGGCGCTTCCTGGCCTAGCAGCAAACGCAGAAACGTCGACTTGCCGCAGCCGGAGGCGCCAACCATTGAGCAGAACTCTCCGGCGTTAACCTGCAGGTTGAGCCGCTCAAGCACCACGTGCGCGCCATACTCCTGCCAGACATTGTTGATTTCGATAAAGCTCATGCCTTCCCTCCTTCCGCCCAGGGAAAACAGGTTTTGTGGAGCTGACGCAGACCCAGGTCCATCAGCCAGGCCAGCAGCGTTATCCACACCACGTACGGGATAATGACGTCCATCGCCATATAGCGGCGCACCAGAAAGATGCGGTAGCCCAGCCCGGCCGTGGAGGAGATAGCCTCTGCCGAGATAAGAAACAGCCAGGCGGATCCGAGCATCAGACGCAGGGAGGTCAGCAAACGTGAGAGCAGTTGCGGCAGGACCACGCGCAGCACCAGCGTCCAGCTTGATGCCCCAAGCGTCTGCGCTTTGATCAGGATCTCCGGCGGAATTTCCCTGGCCCGGTGCTCAAGATCGCGCGCCAGCATCGGCGTCACGCCGATGACAATCAGCATCACTTTCGACAGTTCATCCAGCCCGAAGACGATGAACAGCACCGGCAAAATCGCCAGCGGCGGGATCATCGACAGCACGGTCATCAGCGGCGATACCGACGCGCGCCACATCGGGAAAACCCCGGCGGTGATGCCAATGCACAACCCCAGCAGCGAGGCCACAACCAGCCCGGTCAACAGACGCGCAAGGCTGACCAGGGTGTCCATCCAGAAGAGATAATCGCCACTGCGTTTATCCGGGCTGAAAGCCATCCGCGAAATCGCCTCCAGCATCTGCGAAAGGCCAGGCAAGAGTTTGTCCTGCGGGTTGGCTTCAAGTCGCACCGCCGACCCCAGAAAGTAGGCTGCCAGCAAAATGACGAAGGGCAGCAGGACAAGTGTAAAGCGCATGCCCCTGGTCGGATGGCGATTAATATGTCGCATGGCGTGGTTTCCCGTCAGTCAGTCAAAGCTTGCCGTCAGCGGCCATCTTCACGAAGCTGTCGTCAAAGCGCAGCTTAATGTTGCCTGCATCGCCCTGGGTCACGTTGCCGGGAAAAGCCATGCCGATAAAGTCCGCGCTTTGCGCCCCATCGCCAAGCAGGCCTTTATCAAAGGAGAACTGCGCGACGCGCTGCATGGTTTCCGGCAAAGCTTTAGCCGTAACGAAGGCCAGATTATCCGCTGGCGTATAGAAGAGATGGGTGGTTTTCAGTTGCGCCTGATAGCCCGCCAGATCGGTGCCAGAGGCTGCCGCCATCGCGCTCAACAGATCTTTATTCTGCGCTTTCATCTGCGCCATGATTTCATACCAGGCCCCGGTCAGCGCTTTACCCAGCGCCGGGTTGTCTTTCAGGGTTTCGGTGTTAACGACCATCATGTCGATGATTTCACCCGGCACCTGGGCTGAGCTGAACACTTCGGTGGTTTTCGGCGTGCCTTTGATCACTGAAAGCTGAGGGTTCCAGGCAACAGCAGCCTGCACGGCTGGGGTCGCAAATGCCGAGACGATATCCGCATCCGAGGTGTTAACCACGGTGACATCTTTTTCCGCAAGGCCCGCTTTTTCCAGGCTGCGCACCAGCAGGTAATGGGAGACAGAAAGCTCAGGCAGATAGATTTTTTGCCCTTTCAGATCCTTAACGGCCTTGCCTTCTCCTTTCATCACCACGCCATCATTACCTTCGGAGTAGCTGCCGAGGATAAGCGCGGTAGTGTCCACGCCGCCCGCCGCCGGAATGGTCAGCGCATCCATATTGGTCATGGTGCAGCCATCAAACTGGCCGGCGGTGTACTGATTAATGGATTCGATATAATCGTTAAGCTGGACGACGTTAATTTTGATACCGTATTTGTCGGCCCATTTATCAATGATTTTGTTATTGCTGATGGTGCCCCAGGGCATCCAGCCTGCGTAGATCGTCCAGCAGACATTAAATTCTTTCTTCACTGCGGCAAAGGTGGGGAGAGTGGTCAACATGACCAGCGACAGAACGACAGTGCGGAGTAAGGACGTTTTCTTCATCATTGACCTCTGTGTGGCACAAAAAGGGGGGCAGCGCGACACCCACTGGTGCTGCTGTCTCCCGGGTTTTTGTCCCGCCGTGTAACCTCGCAGAGGTCGCCAGCTCTTGGACCAGACGCCCGCTTGCGCGAACCGGAACCCTAGCCAGCTATTTTCAAATTGTGTGTTGCACTGCCCTTTCGCTATACATTTATGCTTTAGCAAGCGCTGTGCCAGAATACATTTATCTAAAAAATCATTAGGTTATGCAAAACACCTTCCCCATTATCACCATTTTGGTGAGCCAGCATAAAGCAGCGCACCAAAATGACGCTATCTGCGCGATAGTAAAAAGCAGGACATCTGATGTATTGTTTTTAAACGATTAATCCTGCAAATAAGGCACCTGCGCCATGCTAAGAATTCTGGGTAAAACCTCATCGATTAATGTGCGAAAAGTATTGTGGACCTGCGAGGAAGCGGGAGTGGCCTACAGCCAGGAAGATTACGGCAGCGGTTTTGCCTCAACGCAAACCGAATGGTTCCGGGGGATGAACCCGAATGAGATGGTACCGGTATTAATTGACGGTGATTTTATTCTTTGGGAATCCAACTCTATCTGTCGTTATCTGGCGCGAAAAGCAGGCCGTCATGACCTGCTGCCTGCCGATGCGCAGGCCTGCGCCAGCATCGAGCGCTGGATGGACTGGCAGGCAACCGAATTTAACAATGCCTGGCGCTATGTATTCCCGGCGCTGGTGCGCAGGAACCCGACCTATAACGATCTGAACGCCATTGCGAGAGGAATTAAAGAGTGGAACCACTGTATTAGCATTGTGGATCAGCAACTGGAAAAAACTGGAGCCTGGGCCGCTGGAGACACCTTCAGCCTTGCGGATATTGTGCTGGGGTTATCGGTGAATCGCTGGAAGATGACCCCATTTGAGCACCCGGATTTTCCGGCACTTGAGGCGTGGTTTGCACGCTTAAATCAGCGCCCGGCGTTTTTACGCCATGGCAATAATGGCGTGCCCTGAGCCAGCATCAAAATCCCCCCAGAGAAGAGAATGTGATTCAAATCACAACTTCACACTCACACGGTTTTTGGCGCAACTAACTGCTGACAAAAATTAATTAGCAGGCTATCATTTTTCGTGTAAATGATATGTTTCCAAACGATTTCCCTGTGCTGTATGTCTGCCGTTCTGTCCGAGCGGCATTTTTTTGCCTGTTTCTGTCAGCACGAAATTTGGCGGTGTACAATTGCTCAACATTGACAGCGTTTTTTTAGTATTCAGAAGCGTCTTTGCACACGATCCAACAACGCCTGCCGGCAAACACTCAAAAAACGCGGACCTCGCGGGCAACCATCAGGAGGTACATAAAAAAGCGGACATTGTCGATTTAACCAAAAGCATTTTTCCTACCGGCGTTCTGACCGGAAAGACCGCTAATCGGGCATGTTGATGCACATAAAAATCCTGTAACAGCAGCGCCAGTTCTTCATCCGGGGTATTGTCATAGCTTAATTTATGGCTTTCATCATTCCCCCACATCTGGAAACCGTCATGGTTGACAATAGAAAACGAAATCTCCCGATGAACAACGGTATTCTTCGCATCTCCGTCCTGAACCGTACCGCTCAGGCTGCCCAGGCCCCGACCGTCAGTTACAATAAAACTCACTCTCCCCTGAAAACGCTTGTTATGTGACGTAATAAAAAGATTACCCCGACAGGTCGGGAAACTTCTTCTGTACCTGCTGGCAAAAAAATGTATCGAAAACAGCGAACAAATTATTAATGAAATAATAATCAGCAGAACTGGGTATTTTCTTAACATACAATCCTCTCAAAAATAGTCAGGATAATAGTGCGATGAACAGTGTCTTCGCTCCGTTGCGGTATCCCTTTTCTGACAAGTAATGGCAGAAACACTGCGGGAGCCTGTATATGCGGTAATATAGAGAACGTGATCGCTTTTACAGAGCGAGTCATGAACAGCCGCCATAAAGGTGGAATGCGGCTTATGGCTGTCAACATCACTGTTAAAAAACACATCGCACTTACCTGAAAACGATGGCTGGAACGTATAATCATAGAAAAATGTATTTTCGTGGTTATCGCTGAATTTCAGTACGCCGACACCCGCAGCTACTGCCAGAAAAATCATCATTATCAACAATCGATAAGAGACAATAAAAGTACGGAGTGGATGCCGGACCTGAAGGTTGTCGCCGACAGTTCCGTTTTCTTCTTTGCCCTCTTCTTTGCCCTCTTCTTTGCCCTCTTCTTTGCCCTCTTCTTTGCCCTCTTCTTTGCCCTCTTCTTTGTTCTCCTCTTTGCCCTCTTCAGCGGTTATCTGCAATTCTTTATCCTGAAGCAACAAGACATCAGGCTCATCGACAACAACCCCTTTGCGTGGAATCGTTTTGATAAAATCTTTATTAACTCCGACTTCAGATAACGCTTGTCGGAGGTTAAAAAGGCATTGATAAAAGGTATTGTAACTGACCTCCTGATGGTCATCTTCCCAGATATAACGCAGAAGCTCATTCTGGGTAACCACGCGCTTGTGGTGTCTGAGCAGAGCCGAAAGACAACGAGAAGAAGTCCGCAGCAGTGATACTTCACTTTCATCTTTCCGGTTATATAGTTTTTTACTGGCTGGATAAAACTCTACGGCGCCAGCGATCAGGTAATTAATATTGCTATTAATGTCTTCAAGTTCCATAAGGAGGTCCACATTGTTTAAAGAGCAAATACATTTATTAATTCGGGGAGGATTCTAGAATCTATATTCCTGACGCGTCAAATGTTAACAACCATAGAGGAGTGTGATGAAAATGTTCCAGCCTTAAAAAGAGCTATTTTGAGTCATTTAGACATAAATTAAACAGAACAAAAATTCATCACCAACATATTATTCCGACATTAAACGCAGTGATTCTTATTTATTGCCAGCCAATAATAACTATGTTAACGGCATCCATTCTTTAATTTTCCGTTTTCCTGCCTTCGCCTGGCAGGCGTCTCACACCTTCCATCAGTCTTATTAGTTTTTATATCATTTCAATGCCATCAAAAAAAACACAAGAAGTTCATAGTGTTATATCTTATATTTTCGCTAAATCACCTTATTTCATATATATAAAACAGATAAACTACCTTACATCGCCTGAGACTGATAAAGTCCAAAACGTGAACAAATCAACGACCAGATTGCAGGCAAACCAGTTCTGCAGATATTGAATGTTATAAAATTGATAATAATGACAACCCGCGACTAAGTGCGGGTTGTCAGCGTGATAACTTAGTACATACACCTTTAAATTTTTAAATTTCAGAGTAATGTGCTGGATATAAATTTTAAATGATGTCTGATCATGCCAGGGGCAAGAGATCCAAAGCAAGTGCCTGAAAATGTGGATAAATGGATACCAGAACTGCACCACGGGCATGAGGTCAGATCTCTCTTCAAATCTTTAAATCTTCAAACTGTTTATTTTCTTTTGCAAACCTTCTGAGCCAGGGTAACCGATAATTTTTTATCATTTTATCATCCCCTCCGGAGACAGGTTCAGACTCACCCCTGCGGTTCAACACCACCACGTTGCCTGGCGAACAGATAACCAACGCGTATATGAATCATATTGAGGTATGTTGTATACTCCGCGTTTTCCAGAGCAATGAACAGTACAAAAAATGTCCAGGATTGGTTTTATCTCATTAGGCTGCCCAAAAAACCTCGTTGATTCCGAACGCATTCTTACCGAACTGCGTACCGAAGGCTATGACGTGGTGCCGAGCTACAACGATGCCGATATGGTTATCGTTAACACCTGTGGTTTTATCGACAGCGCGGTTCAGGAATCGCTGGAAGCCATTGGCGAAGCACTGAATGAAAACGGCAAAGTGATTGTGACGGGCTGCCTGGGGGCCAAAGTCGATCAAATTCGTGAAGTCCACCCGAAGGTACTGGAGATCACCGGCCCGCACAGCTACGAGCAGGTGCTGGAGCATGTGCACCACTATGTGCCAAAACCGAAGCACAACCCGTTCCTGAGCCTGGTGCCGGAACAAGGGGTGAAGCTGACTCCGCGCCACTACGCTTACCTGAAAATTTCCGAAGGCTGTAACCACCGTTGCACCTTCTGCATTATCCCGTCGATGCGTGGCGATCTGGTTAGCCGTCCAATCGGCGACGTGCTGGGCGAAGCCAAACGTCTGGTGGATGCGGGCGTCAAAGAGATCCTCGTTATCTCTCAGGACACCTCAGCCTACGGCGTGGATGTCAAACATCGTGCGGGCTTCCATAACGGCGAGCCGGTCAAAACCAGCATGGTTGGCCTGTGCGAACAACTGGCGAAACTGGGGATCTGGACGCGTCTGCACTATGTCTACCCTTACCCGCACGTTGACGACGTTATCCCGTTGATGGCCGAAGGCAAGATCCTGCCCTACCTCGACATCCCGCTGCAACACGCCAGCCCGCGTATTCTGAAACTGATGAAGCGCCCGGGCTCCGTGGATCGCCAGCTTGCGCGCATCAAACAGTGGCGTGAAATCTGCCCGGAACTGACCCTGCGCTCAACCTTTATTGTCGGCTTCCCGGGTGAAACCGAAGAAGATTTCCAGATGCTGGTCGACTTCCTCACCGAAGCGCGCCTGGATCGCGTCGGCTGCTTCAAATACAGCCCGGTCGATGGCGCAACCGCCAATGAACTGGCCGATCAGGTGCCTGAAGAGGTAAAAGAAGAGCGCTGGAACCGCTTTATGCAGCTGCAACAGAAAATTTCTGCTGAGCGCCTGCAGGAGAAAGTGGGCCGTGAAATCCTGGTGCTTATCGATGAAGTTGACGAAGAAGGCGCAATTGGCCGCAGTATGGCAGATGCACCGGAAATCGACGGCGCGGTTTATCTGAACGGTGAAACTGGCGTGAAACCTGGCGATATCATCCGCGTGAAGGTCGAAAACGCTGATGAATACGATCTGTGGGGAAGCCGCGTTTAACGCTGTCGCCGCCTGTCACCAAGCGGCGTTGTTGTTTCTGTTACCCAATCCTACTCAGCAACACGCTCAAAGCGGGTGGCAATCAGCACATAGCTGATAACCGCCAGCACGCCATGGGCTGCCACAAACCATAAAGCGTTATTAAACGACCCGGTGACGGTGACCACATAGCCAATCACCAGCGGGGTGATAATCCCGGCGATATTACCGATGCCGTTAAACACGCCACCGCACAGGCCAATCATGGTTTTCGGCGCCACATCTGACAGAACCGCCCAGCCGACTGCGGCAAAGCCCTTACCAAAGAACGCCATCGCCATCAGCGCGATAACCGCAGCGTTGGTATCAACAAAGTTCGCGAACACCAGCATGGTGGAAAGCCCCATCCCGAGGACAAACGGGGTTTTACGGGCGCGGGACGGATGCATACCCCGGCTAATCAGGAAGTCAGAAAGATAACCGCCCAACAGGCCGCCGCTGAATCCGCAAATCGCCGGTAATGCCGCCACCCAGCCTGCCTGCATAATGGTCATGCCGCGGCCCTGGATCAGGTAGATCGGGAACCAGGTGATAAAGAAATAGGTCAGTGCGGTAATGCAGTACTGCCCGAGATAAATCGCCCACAGGTTGCGGTTAGTGAACAGACACTTCGCATCACGCAGGGAGGTTTTGTTGCCTTTTTTCGCCCCTTCGCTGTCCAGATCGACCAGCGCGCCGCCCTCACGCATCAGCGTTTTTTCTTATTCGCTCAGACGCGGATCTTTATGCGGCTCTTTGTACCAGGCAAACCAGATTGCCGCCAGCACCAGACCAAGCCCGCCCATCCAGACAAACACATGTTCCCAGCCCCAGGCGTGGGTTAACCATGCCATGATCGGCGTAAACACCACCACCGCCATATACTGCCCGGAGTTAAACAGGGCCGATGCGAGGCCGCGTTCACGGGTCGGGAACCAGCTCGAGACAATACGCGAGTTCGCCGGGAAGGCCGGGGACTCCACCAGACCGAGCATAAAGCGCATCAGGAAGAGGGTCATCGCCGCCAGACTGCCGGTCATCCCCATCCAGCCTACCGTGCCCTGGAGCATGGTAAACACCGACCACAGCAACAGACTCATGCCGTAGACCTTTTTCGCGCCAAAGCGGTCCAGCAGCCAGCCGCCGGGGATCTGCCCCAGCGCGTAGGCCCAGGCAAAGGCGGAGAAGATCATCCCCAGCATCATCGGGTCAAGACCCAACTCTTTCACTACCGAGGTTCCGGCGATAGACATGGTCGCGCGGTCGGCATAGTTGATAACGGTAATGATAAAAATCAGGCTCAGCACCCAGTAGCGATGATGCCCGACGCGTTTAACCTGCTCCAGAGAGACATCCATTTGTTTACTCATAACTTGCTCGCTGTATTTTGATAGCGTTCACCAGGGTCACAATACGCATTACGCCAGTACGCGGTGCGGAGGAAGTTTGCCGCTGAAACAGGCCATCAGGTTTTCCAGCACAATATTGCCCATTTCCAGACGCGTCTGTACGGTAGCGCTGGCGCGGTGCGGCGAAAGCGTGACGTTACTGAGGGTGAAAAAGCCCTCAGGTACATGTGGCTCGTTGGCGAACACATCCAGACCCGCACCGGCGATTCGTCTTTCAGTTAATGCCGCGAGCAGCGCGTTTTCATCTACCAGTTTGCCGCGGGCAACGTTGATGAAATAACCCTGTGGACCAAGCGCTTCCAGTACCGATTCACCGATAATGACCTTGCCGCCATCCGCAGAGGCGGCAAGTATCAGCACGTCAACTTCCTGCGCCAGGGCATGAATATCGGCTACAAATCCGTAGTCAAGGCCAGCAACAGGGCCAAGGTCGGTGTAGAGGATACGGGTCTTAAAAGCGGCAACCCGCTGTGCAATTGCCTGACCCACGCGGCCCATGCCAATAATACCGACGGTCGTCCCGCTGACTTTACGCGCCAGCGGCAGATTAGTTTGCGGCCAGCGACCTGCGCGAACCACCTGCTCGCCTTCGCTCATTTGTCGCAGGGTGGAAATCAGCAGCCCCAGCGCCAGATCCGCCACATCGTCAGTTAAGACACCTGGCGTCGTGGTCACAAAGATGTTGTGCTCAGCGGCATACACCAGATCAACAGCATCGGTGCCAATACCGCTGACCGCCACAATTTTAAGGGCTGGCAGGCATTGCATAATGTCGCGGGATAATCCTTTTGCCCCACCTGTCACCACACCTTCAATGACAGGCCCGATATCAGCGAGCATCTGTTTTGGTTCGCTGGACTGATAAAGACGATGCACTTCATAATCGCGCATTAATATTTCATCTATCGGTCCTGGTACTGCTTGAGTTAATAAAATGTGAGTTTTTTGTTGGTCTGTTTTATTTTTCATTTCACTGGCCTGTCGAGAATAATTAAAGCGATGATGGACAGTGGAATAATTCATGTCTAATATAAATCCGGTATTCATTGATATAAGTATTGAATTATGGATTTACATCAACTCCGCTGCTTTATTGCCGTCGCTGAAGAGCTGAACTTTGGCCGGGCCGCCGCACGCCTGCATATGACGCAGCCGCCCCTTAGCCGCCAGATCCAGCTTCTGGAAAAGAGCCTCGGCGGCGCCTTATTTGACAGGAATAACCGACACGTTCAGCTCACCCATATGGGTCAACATTTGCTGACGGAAGCGCGATTAATACTTAAATTAGCGGACCGGTTAGAATCCTCAGTTCAACAATGTGCCAGCGGTGAAACCGGTTCGCTTTCATTAGGATTTACGGCGGTATTTTCATGGAATTTTATTCCCCAGCTACTTAAAGAACTGGCCATAAAATTGCCCGGGGTCAACTTTCAGTTACATGAACTGGTGTCGCATAAACAAATAAGCGCAATTGAAAACAACAGTATTGATGTTGGTTTTGTGCGCCATGTCCCACCAAATCCCCTGCTCGCTTACCTGCCTCTTCAGGGTGAAACCTTCGTGGGGGCGTTTCACTCCGATCATCCGCTGGCCCGAAAGCGCAAAATCCCGCTCAGCGCATTTAACAATGAGCCCTTTTTTCTTTACAGCCCGAACGAAGCGCGACATTTTTACGACAGGATCACCGACCTGTTTGTCTTTAACGACATTACTCCTGACTACAAATATCAGCTTGCCCAGACGCATACCATTCTTGGCCTGGTGAACGCGGGACTGGGCTGCGCCATTGTACCCGCCTCGTCGCGAACCCTTGGGATGCCCAACGTCACCTTTATGAATATTGAAGGGGTCAACATTCAGGCGCATAACTTCCTCGTCTACTCAAAGGCCAATCCTAACCCGGTGCTGCCGGCGTTTCTCAAGGCCCTGAGCGAGGCGTTAATTACCCTTTAATCTTCGGATCCAGCGCATCCCGCAGGCCATCACCCAACAGGTTAAAGGCCAGTACGGTGAAGAAAATAGCCAGTGAGGGGAACAGCGCCACATGAGGCGCTATCACCATATCTGCGCGCGCCTCATTGAGCATCGCCCCCCATTCCGGCGTCGGAGGCTGCGCCCCGAGCCCCAGAAATGACAGGCTGGCCGCCGAGATTATCGACGTGCCAATACGCATGGTGAAATAGACCACAATCGAGGAGACAGTGCCGGGCAAAATATGACTGAACAGAATCGTCATATCACTGGCGCCAATGCTGCGGGCAGACTCAACAAA
This sequence comes from Phytobacter sp. V91, assembly GCF_965644225.1. Taxonomy (NCBI): domain Bacteria; kingdom Pseudomonadati; phylum Pseudomonadota; class Gammaproteobacteria; order Enterobacterales; family Enterobacteriaceae; genus Phytobacter; species Phytobacter sp. V91. The sequence goes on from NZ_CBFFRJ010000051.1 coordinate 22,835, forward strand.
GGTCTGGTGTTTCAGTACCAGCGTGTTGCCGCGCACCAGCCGGGCAAAGGCCGGTACCGAGAACACCGCCACGGCGATAATCACGTTGGTCATGCCGCTGCCCATCACCGCCACGACGGCAATCGCCAGCAGAATGCCGGGGAAGGCAAAGAGCACATCGCAGACTCGCATAATGATGCGATCCCACCAGCCCTCGTAGTAGCCAGCAAGCAGACCGAGCAAAGTCCCTATGGCCGCGCCAATCAGTACCGCAAAGACGCCAGCGGCGAGGGAAATTCTGGCCCCCAGCAGTACCCGGCTCAGAATATCCCGCCCGAGCGAGTCCACGCCGAACCAGTGGATCAGCGACGGGCCGTCATTAAGGCGGTCATAGTCGAAATAATTCTCAGCATCAAAGGGAGCAATCCACGGGGCGACTACCGCCAGCAGGATCAGGATCAGCACAAACAGCCCGGCGGTCATCGCCAGCGGCTGGCGACGGAAGCGCCGCCAGAACTCATGCCATGGAGTGCGTACCTGCCCTGGTTTTACTCCGGGCATGGCATTTAAAATCGCCTGTCGACGCCAGTTAAACAATCGCATCCTTACTTGTACCTGATTGCGGGATTAATGGCGGCGTACAGCACATCCACCACTAAATTGATAAGAATAAACTCCAGGGAGAAGAGCAGTACCTCGGCCTGAATAACCGGATAATCACGCATCTCAACGGAGTCCACCAGCAGACGCCCCAGCCCTGGCCAGTTAAACACCTTCTCAACCACAATGGATCCGCCCAGCAGAAAACCAAACTGCAATCCCATCATGGTAATCACCGGGATCAGCGCATTGCGCAGCCCGTGTTTGAGAATAACCCAGCGTTCGCTCACTCCTTTGGCTCTGGCGGTACGCATATAATCTTCATTGAGCACATCGACAAAAGAGGCGCGGGTAAAACGCGCCATCACCGCCGCGACCGCAGCCCCGAGGGTCATGGACGGTAAAATATAGTGCTGCCAGCTGTCTGCGCCCACCGTCGGCAGCCAGCCAAGCTCAACGGAGAACACCTGCATCAGCAGCATACCCAGCGCGAATGCCGGAAAGGAGATCCCGGTGACCGCCAGCGCCATGCCGAGCCTGTCCGGCCAGCGATTGCGCCATACCGCCGCCGCAATACCGGCGACCAGGCCAAATAACATCGCCCAAATCATGCTGGCAATCGTTAACCAGAAGGTGGGGAAAAACCGACTGGCTATCTCCTCCACTACCGGGCGGCGGGAGGCCATAGAGATACCGAAATCGCCCTGTAATACATTGCGCATGTAGTGCCAGAACTGCACGTACAAAGGCTGATCCAGACCCAGTTGCTGACGAACCAGATTGACGACCTCGACGTCAGCCTCCGGTCCGGCAATCAGCCGCGCCGGGTCGCCGGGCAAAAGATGGACAAATAAAAACACCAGTATCGCCACAATAAGCAGCGTAGGAATAAGGCCCAGCAGGCGTTTTAAAACATAATTCAGCATGTCTGTTTTCCCTCACCCCACCGCCACTGCGACGGTGGGAATGAGTTATTTATTTCAGATCGGCGTTTTCAAAACTGAAACCGGTGTCCGGCATAATGTAGAACCCACTCAGGTTCTTGTTATGCGCAGAAACCAGTTTTTCGACAACCAAAGGCACCCAGGGAGATTCCTTCCAGATAGTATCCTGAACGTCTTTGTAAAGACGGGCTTTTTCTTCACTATTCGTGGTTTTTAACGCATCCGTCAGGTCTTTATCCACCTGTGGGTTGCTGTAGAAGGCGGTATTAAACAGCGTTGGCGGCCAGTTTTGCGAAGCAAACAGCGGCGACAGCGCCCAGTCTGCTTCCCCGGTGGAGGCCGACCAGCCGGTATAGAACATTCTTACGCCGCTCTCTTTCTGCCCTTTCGCTTCCACTTCCGCCGCACGCTGACCGGCATCCATCGCCGTTAGTTGTGCTTTAATGCCCACCTGCGCCAGCTGCTGTTGGGTAAATTGCAGCACCTTTTGCGCGGTGCTGTGGTTGTGAGACGACCACAGCGTGGTACTGAACCCGTTCGGGAAGCCCGCTTCCTTAAGCAACTCGCGCGCTTTCGCCGGATCATATTTCCATTCCGGGTAAGTCTGCGCATACGCCAGTGACGGCGGCACCACGCCCGTTGCCGGGGTGGCGTAACCGGCAAAAGCGACTTTTACCAGCGCCTGGCGGTTGATGGCGTAATTAATCGCCTCACGGACTTTGGGATTATCAAACGGCTTTTGCGTCACGTTCATGCTGATGTAGCGCTGCATGATCGACGGGCTGGCAACCAGTTCCAGTTTGCTGTTTTTCTCAAGCACTGCCGCCTGCTCGTAAGGAATAGGGAAGGCAAACTGCGCTTCGCCGGTTTGCAGCATTGCCGCGCGGGTGTTGTTGTCCACCACCGGCCGCCAGGTGATGGAGTCAAGCTTCGGTAGTCCTTTTTGCCAGTAGTCCGCGTTCTTTTTCACTTTCACAAAGTCGGTCTGGTTCCAGGTATCCAGCACGTAAGGCCCGGTTCCCACCGGATGGAAACCAATCTCCTTGCCATATTTTTCCAGCGCCGCTGGCGAGATCATGGCGGTTGCCGGGTGGGCAAGAATATTGATAAAGGCCGAGAACGGCGTTTTGAGGGTAATTTTCACGGTTGTGGCATCAACCACATCGGTTTGGGCGATGTTCTTATACAGGTTATAGCGCTTGAGCTTGTTATCGATATTGCTGGCGCGATCGAGGTTAGCTTTCACCGCCGCGGCATTAAAGTCGGTGCCGTCCTGGAACTTCACCCCCGGACGCAGCTTGATGGTATAAACCAGCCCGTCGTCTGAGACGGTGTAGCTTTCCGCCAGCACATTTTGCAGCTTCATGTCTTTATCAAGGCCAAACAATCCCTGATAGAAAGACTTTGCCACCGCCTGGGAGAGCGTATCGTTGGCGTCATAAGGATCAAGGGTGGTGAAATTCGAGCCCACCGCGACGACAACATCTTTAGCGGCCAGGGCCGGTGCAGCGCTTAACGCGGCCGCGACGGCAAGCGCCACCTGCCATTTACGTGGTACGTATTGTGTCATGTTGTTCTCCTGAATATCCCTGCCTGAATCGGTCAAAAACGAGATTGCGTGTTGCCTGGCGTCGTTCGGGCGACAAAGTGCCCGGGGCTGACGTTGTGTAACTGCACGCGCTCAACCCTGTCGCCACGCTTATGAATATTGCTGGGGATCTCATCCGACAGCAGTACCCGTTGCGCCCGGTGATGCGATGGATCAGCCACTGGCACGGCTGCCATCAGTTTTCGTGTATAGGGATGTTGTGGGTTTTCAAATACCGCGCGACGTGGGCCAATCTCGACTATTTGCCCAAGATACATCACCGCCACCCGGTGACTGATGCGCTCCACCACCGCCATATCATGGGAAATGAACAAAAACGCAATGCCCATTTCCTGCTGGAGATCTAAAAGCAAATTGATGATTTGCGCGCGGATAGACACATCCAGCGCGGACACGGACTCGTCGGCCACCACCACTTTGGGATTCAGCGCCAGCGCCCGGGCAATGCAGATACGCTGACGTTGACCGCCTGAAAATTCATGGGGATAACGCCAGGCATGTTCCGGCTCTAATCCCACGCGCTCCAGCAGCCATAAAACCCGCTGCCGGGCCTCTTCCTCACGCATAATGCCGTGCACCCGCAGCGGCTCCATAATGGAATAGCCCACGGTCTGGCGCGGATCGAGGGAGGCATAGGGATCCTGAAAAATAAACTGGATATCGCGGCGCAGGGGCTGCAATTTATTGGCAGGCAGCTTATCAATACGCACCCCGTTAAAGGTGATCTGCCCGCTCTGGCTCTCAAGCAGGCGCAACAGCGCTCGCCCGGTGGTGGATTTACCGCTGCCGGATTCCCCCACCAGCGAGAGCGTCTCACCCGGCCACAAATCAAAGCTCACCCCTTCAACGGCATGCACTTCGCGCGTGACGCGATTAAGCAGCCCGCTGCGCACCGGGAAACGGGCAACCAGGTCACGGACCTGCAAAATGGGCTTGCCAGGCACAACGGTGTCCTGTTCGGTCTCCGCCTGCGCGACGTAAGGCGGTTTTGAGGCCACAAGCGGAAAACGACGCGGCAAAGCGCTGCCATTCATCGACCCCAGCCGGGGAACGGCCGCCAATAACGATCGGGTGTAGGGATGCTGCGGCGCACTGAAGATCTGTTGCACGCTGCCGGTTTCCACCGCCTCCCCCTGATACATGACCAGCACGCGATCGGCAATATCGGCCACCACGCCCATATCATGGGTGATAAAAATCACCCCCATCGCCATCTCTTTTTGCAGTACGGCGATAAGCTGCAAAATTTGCGCCTGGATGGTGACGTCCAGCGCGGTGGTCGGCTCATCGGCAATTAATACCGCCGGACGGCAGGAGAGCGCCATCGCAATCATCACCCGCTGGCGCATCCCGCCGGAAAGCTGGTGCGGGAAGCAGGATAAAATGGCCGATGCTTCGGGAATACGCACCAGATCGAGCATTCGCCGGGCCTCCGCCAGCGCCTGTTCTTTGCCCAGTCCCTGATGCAGTCGAATCGACTCAGCAATTTGCTCGCCTACCGGGAACACCGGATTCAGGGAGGTCATCGGCTCCTGAAAAATCATCGCAATATCAGCCCCGCGCACGCTGCTAAGGCGGGAAGCGCTCAGCGCCGCGAGATCGACCAGCTCCCCGCTGCGTCGGGTCAGTTGCATATGCTCACACTCAACCTGCGCGCCGGCACTGTCCAGCAGGCGCAACAGCGACATGGCCGTGACCGATTTGCCGGAGCCGGATTCGCCAACAATCGCCAGCGTTTCGCCCCGTTTCAGCGTAAAGGAGAGATTCTTCACCGCCTGGGTGCGCTTTTTCTCATGGCAAAATGCAATATTCAGGTTGCTGACCGCCAGCACCTGTTGCATTTCGCCCTCAACCCCTTGCGCCATGCCGCTCTCCTTATCTACGTTTAATCCCAACGCGCTGCCTCATCCTGTTCGTTATCGTTGCCCGGATCACTTTTTCTATAAATATCATTATCGTCGTCACAACTTCAGACAATTTTTGAATATAGAAAGCCGATATCGCGATGTAAAGCCTGCATCTCATCTAAGCCGGGAGTAGTACATGCAGTGGAGTGGCGTTTTCTGCCATAATGCCCCCTTTCTTACCTTTGCTGGAGCGCACTCATGGAACACACTGCGGGTCTGATCCCTCTTGATTCGGCCCTGACGCAAATGCTGTCGGCGATTACGCCGCTGACAGAAAGCGAGACACTGCCGCTGTTGTCCTGTTTTGGTCGGGTAGTAGCCCAGGATGTTATTTCCCCGCTTAACGTGCCGGGTTTCGATAATGCCGCCATGGACGGCTATGCCGTGCGAATGGCCGATATCGACAGCCGCCAACCGCTGCCGGTGGCAGGCAAAGCCTTTGCCGGGCAACCCTTTCACGGTGACTGGCCAAAAGGTACCTGCATACGTATCATGACCGGCGCTCCCATCCCCGCAGGCTGCGAGGCCGTAGTGATGCAGGAAGAGACCGATGTTTCCGACGCGGGGGTGAGTTTTACGGCCAGCGTACGCAACGGACAGAATATCCGCCGTGCCGGTGAAGATATTCGTGCCGGGGCCACGGTTTTCCAGCCGGGTACCCGGCTGACCGCCGCTGAGCTGCCGGTTCTGGCCTCGCTGGGTATCCCGGAAGTCAACGTGGTACGTAAAGTTCGTGTGGCGCTGTTTTCCACCGGCGACGAACTGCAACTACCAGGGCAACCGCTGGCTGACGGACAAATCTATGACACCAACCGGTTGGCAGTCCACCTGATGCTTGAGCAACTGGGCTGTGAGGTGATTAATTTAGGCATCGTGGGCGATAATCCTGAGCTGCTGCGTGAAACCTTTATTGCCGCCGATACGCAGGCCGATGTGGTATTGAGTTCCGGCGGCGTCTCGGTGGGCGAAGCGGATTACACCAAAACCATGCTTGATGAACTGGGTGAAATTACCTTCTGGAAGCTGGCCATCAAGCCCGGTAAGCCTTTCGCCTTTGGCCGCCTGCAAAATAGCTGGTTCTGTGGATTGCCGGGTAATCCGGTTTCTGCGGCACTGACCTTCTACCAACTGGTACAACCGCTGCTGGCAAAACTGAGCGGCAGCAGCGCCAGCCCACTCCCCCTGCGTTTGCGCGCCCGGGCGGCAACCCGCCTTAAAAAATCGCCAGGCCGTCTTGATTTCCAGCGCGGCATCCTCAGCCGTGATGAAAGCGGCGAACTGGTAGTGAGCACCACCGGCCACCAGGGCTCGCATATTTTCAGTTCGTTTAGCCTCGGCAACTGCTTTATTGTGCTGGAGCGCGAACGCCAGAACGTTGAGGCTGGCGAATGGGTTGAGGTTGAGACCTTTAACCATCTGTTCGGAGGCTAGAGCGTGGAAGAGTTGAGTGATGCAGAGATGCTGCGCTACAACCGGCAGATAATCCTGCGTGGATTTGATTTTGACGGTCAGGAGCGGCTAAAGGCGGCAAGAGTGCTGGTCGTCGGTCTGGGAGGACTGGGCTGTGCGGCTGCGCAGTATCTGGCAGCCGCAGGTGTGGGGCAGATGACGCTGCTCGATTTTGACAGCGTGGCGCTTTCCAATATGCAACGCCAGACGCTGCATAGCGATGACCGTATCGGTCAGCCAAAAGTGGATTCTGCCCGCGTGTCACTTGCCCGTATCAATCCCCACGTTCAGCTCGAAACGATCAACGCGCTGCTGGATGACGCCGCGCTATTCGCCCGGATTGCGGCCCATGATCTGGTGCTGGATTGCACCGACAATGTGGCTGTCCGCAATCAGCTCAATGCCGGCTGCTTTACCCATAAAGTCCCGCTGGTTTCCGGGGCCGCTATCCGGATGGAAGGGCAAATCAGCGTCTTTACCTGGGGCGAGGATGAGCCCTGCTACCGCTGCCTGAGCCGCCTGTTCGGTGAAAATGCCCTGACCTGCGTGGAAGCGGGCGTAATGGCGCCTTTGGTTGGCATTATCGGTTCGCTCCAGGCGATGGAAGCCATCAAGGTACTGGCGCAATACGGCACACCTGCCCGGGGAAAAATCGTCATGTACGATGCCATGACCTGCCAGTTCAGAGAGATGAAACTGATACGCAACCCCGGCTGCGAGGTATGCGGAGGTTAACAGCAAAGGCAACGTCAGTTGCCTTTTTAGTGTCTGCTCCCTCTCCCCGTGGGAGAGGGCCGGGGTGAGGGCATCAGACCGCACAAGGTTAACAGCAAAGGCAACGCAAGTTGCCTTTTAGTCTTTGCTCCCTCTCCCCTCAAAATGTGAACTCCCGCAAGCTTTAACATCGTCACGACAGAACACCGCCGCAGAGTTGACCTTTATCAAATTAACTTTCATTCGAAAGTAATTTAATCTTCATATGCAAGACGAGGGCAGCCTATGATTTTCAATATTCAGCGCTACTCCACCCATGATGGCCCGGGAATTCGCACGGTGGTATTCCTCAAAGGCTGCTCACTGAGTTGCCGCTGGTGCCAGAATCCGGAAAGCCGGGCGCGCGGTCGCGAGATCCTGTTTGACGCCCGTTTGTGTCTGCAAGGCTGTGAACTGTGCCAGCAAGCGGCACCGACAGCCATCACCCGAGCCCTGAATGGCCTGATTATCCAGCGTGAAAAAATTAGCGAGGATGATGTTAACGCCCTCACCGATTATTGCCCGACCCAGGCGCTGAGCGTATGCGGCAACGTGCAAACCCTTGATGAGATCATGGCCACCGTCCGGCGCGATAAAGCGTTTTATACCCGCAGCGGCGGCGGTATAACCCTTTCCGGCGGCGAACCTTTTATACAGCCGGAACTGGCGCAGGCACTGTTTAAAGCCAGTCACAACGAGGGGATCCATACCGCAGTGGAAACCTGCCTGCACGTGCCCTGGCACTACATTGAGCCTTCGCTGCCCTGGGTGGATCTTTTTCTGGCCGATCTTAAACACGTCGACAGCGCCATCTTTAAACAGTGGACCGACGGCAACGCAAAACGGGTGCTGGAGAACCTGAAACGGCTGGCGCAGGCCGGAAAACAGGTAACGATCCGGGTCCCGCTGATCCCCGGATTCAACGCTGATGAACAATCCATAACTGCCATTACCCGTTTCGCCGCCGACGAACTTAACGTCCGCGAGATCCATTTTTTGCCGTATCACACGTTGGGCATAAATAAATACACCCTGCTCAATCAACCCTACACCGCGCCTGATAAGCCGCTTGATGCGCCCGCGTTACTGGCCTTTGCCAAAGACTTTGCCAGCCAGAAAGGGCTCACTGCGACATTACGAGGATAAAAAGATGACAACCTTACAGCTAACCACCCTCACCGACCGGATTAAGACCCATAAAAACGCACTGGTGCATATCGTCAAACCTCCGGTGTGTACCGAACGTGCGCAGCACTACACCGCCATTTACCAGGCGCATATGGATAAACCCATCCCCGTACGCCGCGCGCTGGCGCTGGCCCATCATCTGGCAGCCCGTACTATCTGGATCAAACACGACGAACTGATTACCGGCAACCAGGCAAGCGAAGTGCGGGCCGCGCCGATTTTCCCGGAATACACCGTTTCCTGGATTGAAAAAGAGATAGATGAACTGGCGGACAGACCAGGCGCAGGTTTTGCGGTCAGCGAAGAGAATAAACGTCTGCTGCATGAGATCTGCCCCTGGTGGCGCGGACAAACCGTGCAGGATCGCTGCTACGGCATGTTTACCGATGAACAAAAAGCGCTGCTGGAAACCGGCATTATCAAAGCCGAGGGCAATATGACCTCCGGCGATGCGCACCTGGCGGTGAACTTCCCTCTGCTGCTGGAAAAAGGGCTTGATGGCCTGCGCCACAAAGTGGATGAACGCCGCTCGCGCATCAATCTGACCGTGCTGGAAGACCTGCACGGCGAACAGTTCCTTAAAGCCATCGATATTGTGCTGGAAGCCGTAAGCCTGCATATCGAGCGCTTTGCCGACCTTGCACGCACAATGGCGGCTCAGGAATCCCGTGACGCACGCCGCCACGAGCTGCTGGCAATGGCAGAAAACTGTGATTTGATTGCTCATGAGCCGCCAAAAACCTTCTGGCAGGCGCTCCAGCTTTGTTACTTCATCCAGTTGATTTTGCAGATTGAGTCTAACGGTCACTCCGTCTCGTTTGGCCGTATGGACCAGTATCTGTATCCGTTTTACCGCCGCGACGTTGAAATTGATCAGTCGCTGACGCGGGAACAGGCGATTGAACTGCTTAATGGATGCTGGCTGAAACTGCTGGAAGTGAACAAAATTCGCTCCGGCTCGCACTCCAAAGCGTCCGCCGGTAGCCCGCTCTATCAGAACGTAACTATTGGCGGGCAGAAATGGGTGCACGGCGAGGCGCTGGACGCCGTTAACCCGCTGTCTTATACGATCCTCGAATCCTGCGGTCGTCTGCGCTCTACGCAGCCAAACCTCAGCGTCCGTTACCATGCGGGCATGAGTAATGATTTTCTCGACGCCTGCGTACAGGTGATCCGTTGCGGCTTCGGGATGCCGGCTTTTAATAATGACGAAATCGTGATCCCGGCGTTTATTAAACTCGGTATTGAACCGCAGGACGCTTACGACTATGCCGCCATCGGCTGCATTGAAACCGCCGTGGGCGGGAAATGGGGCTACCGCTGTACCGGCATGAGCTTTATTAACTTCGCCCGCGTGATGCTGGCGGCGATGGAAGGCGGCCGTGATGCCACCAGCGGGAAAGTGTTCCTGCCGCAGGAGCATGCGCTGTCGCAAGGCAACTTCGTAAACTTTGACGAGATACTGAACGACTGGGATCGGCAGATCCGTTACTACACCCGTAAATCGATTGAGATTGAGTACGTTGTCGACACCATGCTGGAAGAAAACGTGCACGATATTCTCTGCTCGGCGCTGGTGGATGACTGTATTGAGCGGGCAAAAAGCATTAAGCAAGGCGGGGCGAAGTATGACTGGGTTTCCGGGTTGCAGGTGGGGATCGCCAACCTCGGCAACAGCCTTGCGGCGGTGAAAAAGCTGGTGTTCGAACAGGGCATGATTGGGCAGCAGGAGCTTGCGCAAGCGCTGGCGGATGACTTTGAGGGGCTGACCCACGAGCAGCTTCGCCAGCGTTTAATTAACGGCGCGCCTAAATACGGCAACGATGATGACAGCGTGGATACCCTGCTGGCGCGTGCCTACCAGACCTATATTGATGAGCTGAAAAATTACCGCAACCCGCGTTTTGGACGTGGCCCGGTCGGCGGCACTTACTATGCCGGAACCTCGTCCATTTCAGCCAACGTGCCTTTTGGGGCCGCGACTATGGCAACGCCGGACGGGCGCAAAGCGAAAACGCCGCTGGCAGAAGGCGCAAGTCCGGCATCCGGAACGGATCATCTCGGCCCGACGGCGGTAATAGGTTCGGTGAGTAAACTGCCAACCGAATCGATTCTTGGCGGGGTGCTGCTCAACCAGAAACTGAACCCGGCGACCCTTGAAAATGACAGCGATCGCCAGAAACTGATGCTGCTGCTGCGGACCTTCTTTGAAGAACATAAAGGCTGGCATATTCAGTACAACATTGTGTCACGAGAGACGCTGATGGAGGCGAAACAGCACCCGGATCAGTACCGGGATCTGGTGGTGCGCGTTGCCGGATACTCGGCATTCTTTACCGCCCTGTCGCCGGATGCGCAGGACGATATCATCGCCCGAACAGAGCATACGCTGTAAGGAAGACTCTGCGGCCTGATGCCCTCACCCCGGCCCTCTCCCACGGGGCTGAGGAATCCCCAGAAAAAGTGAAAGGCACGATGAAGTGTGATCTACTGGTTGCGCTAACA
>NZ_CBFFRJ010000052.1:0-33707 GCF_965644225.1 Phytobacter sp. V91
CGGACTGACTGGTTCCGCCACATCAGCCAGCTGGGCTGGACCTTTGTGGGTCGGGTCAGGGGACTTGTGTGCTTCCGCCTGGAAGACAACGCACGCTGGATGAAAATCAGTGACCTTCAGGCCAGCAAACATCCGGTTCACGTAGGCTATGGCGTTCTGGCCCGAAAACCCCGTACGCCCTGTTATGGTCATTTTTATCTGCAGAAACGTCCCGGGGCAGGCCGTCACGGCAAAGGGGGGATGTCCAAAACGCAGAGAGAGCACCGTCGCAGCGCACAGGAACCCTGGTTACTGTTCTGCAACATGGCAGGGGCGGAGCCGAAACAGATAATGACGCTGTACAGTCGGCGGATGCAGATAGAGCAGAACTTCCGGGATGAAAAAAGTCCCCGCTTCGGGTTCGGGCTGAGGCTGAGTCGCAGTCAGGGCAAAGGACGGCTTGAAGTCCTGAGCGTAGTGGCAGCCATGGCGAGCCTGGTGATGTGGCTGACGGGGTATCTTGCGGAGAAAAAACAGCTCCACCGGCGCTATCAGGCAAACAGCATAAAGGACAGAAGGGTGCTGTCCTATGTGAGGCTGGCAGTTGAGGTCCTGCGGCAGGATGCCAGAATAGTAAGGTGGATGAATATATTTAACATACTGAAAATGTTAGGGAAAGAATACAGTAATATGGTCATGGATGACTGACCATATTACTGGGGATCACTCAGCCCCAGGGGAGAGAGGCCAACATCGCGTGGGCTTAACGACCCGCTTTCAGTTTCTGATAATACTCTTCGTAAATAGCGCTGGCGCTGCCGACATCGTTCTGCCACTCACCCTGGCTGATGGTTTGCGCATCCGGATATAACGACTTGTCGTTGGCAACGGCCGGGCTCAGCAGCTTACGGGCTTCAAGGTTAGGCGTCGGGTAGCCAATGGTTTCTGCAACCTGTTTTGCCACTTCCGGGCGCAGCAGGAAGTTAATCAACTTCAGCGCGCCTTCCTTGTTTTTGGCATTGGCCGGAATCGACAGGCTGTCCATCCAGAAAATTCCCCCCTCTTTGGGCCACACGACCTCAAGCGGCGTACCTGCCTGACGGGCAACCCAGGCCGAACCGTTCCAGACCATCCCGAGATTGACTTCGCCTTCCATATACGGATTCGCCGGGTTATCGGAGTTGAATGCCGCCACGTTAGGCATCAGCTTTTTCAGCTCGTTATAGGCCGCTTCAATCTCATTCGGGTCGGTAGTATTCCCGGAAAGACCCAGTTTACGCAGCGCCATCTGGAACACTTCGCGTGCGTCATCGGTCAGCAGCAGACTGCTTTTGTACTCTGGCTTCCAGAGATCCGCCCAGCTGGTCACCGTTTTGGGATCAATCTCTTCGCTGTTGACGCCTATTGCTGTTGCGCCCCAGATATAGGGAATGGAGTAGTCATTGTTCGGATCAAACGGCTTATTGAGCATATCCGGATCGAGATTATGGAAGTTTGTCAGCGTCGTTTTATCGATCTTCTGGATCATACCCTCTTTGCGCATCTTATCGACGAAATAGGTTGAGGGCACAATAAGGTCGTAGGCACCCTCTTTGTAGGTTTTGAGTTTGGCATACATGGTTTCATTCGATTCATAGGTTGAATAGATAACCTTAATGCCTGTCTCTTTGGTGAACTGTTCCAGTAACCCCGGCGGTACGTATTCGGTCCAGTTGTAGAAGTAGAGGGTTTTGCTGTCATCCGCGTGCGCGGCGCTCATACCCAGTGCAAGAGCGCCTGCTGCGAGCAGGTGGCGTGACCATTTTTTCATTTAACGTCCCCTGAGGTTAGCGCCTGTCTTTTCAGGCTTTTGGTGTTATCACGAGCAATAAGCTGGCTGGCAATGACCAGAACCAGCGACAGAATTAACAGGATGGTGGCCAGCGCATTGACCTCTGGCGACACACCGACTTTGACCATCGAATAGATTTTTAACGGCAGAATCTCATAGCCCGGGCCGGTCACAAAGGAAGAGACCACCACATCATCCATCGACAGGGTAAAGCTAAGTAACCAGCCTGCGGCTACGGCGGGCATAGCCAGGGGCAGGATTATCTTGCGCAGAATAATGATTTCGCTGGCACCGAGATCTTTCGCCGCTTCGAGCATACGTACGTCAAAGCCTTTCAGACGGGAATAGACGGTGACGACTACAAACGGCAGGCAGAAGGTGATGTGGGAGAACAACAGTGACCAGAAACCCAACTGAATGCCGAGCAGCATAAACAGCACCAGCAGCGAAATCGCCATCACAATATCCGGCGACATCATCACCACAAATAACATCCCGTTGACGAAGGGTTTACCACGAAAACGGTAGCGATAAAGGGCGACTGCCGTCAGTGAGCCGAAAAGCGTGGCAAAAGTGGCCGAAAGCACCGCCATCGTCAGCGAATGCAGGGCGGCCTGCAACAGGCTGTCATTATTGAGCAGCAGACGGTACCAGTCGCCGGTCATACCCTGCCAGTTGATGCCAAACCGTGAACGGTTAAACGAGTTCACGATCAGGATGATAATGGGAATATAGAGGTAAGCGTAAATCGCGGTCATAAAACCGCCGCGCAGCAATCGACCGATCATTCCAGATCCCCCTTCTTATTCAGTAACCGCGAGGCGCGCCAGTAAACCAGCAGCATCAGCCCCATGATAACCGTCAGCGTAATGCTGGTTGCCGCGCCAAACGGCCAGTCGCGAATATTGAGGAACTGACTTTTAATGACGTTGCCAATCAGCAGATTTTTCGCGCCGCCCATCAGATCCGAAACATAAAACAGGCCCATAGCGGGCAGTAATACCAGCAGACAACCGGCGATGATGCCGGGCATGGTCAGGGGAATAATAATGCGGATAAAGGTTTGCATCTTACTGGCGCCCAGATCCTTTGCGGCTTCCAGTAAGGGCTTGTCCAGCTTCTCAATGCTTGAGTAAAGCGGCATCACCATAAAGGGCAGCAGAATATAGACCAGCCCGATGATTACTGCCGCCGGGGTGAACATAATCCGGATGGGCTCATCAATGACCCCCAGCCAAAGCAAAAAGGTATTCAGGTAACCTTTGGTACTGAGGAATATTTTCAGGCCATAGATGCGGATCAGCGAATTGGTCCAGAAGGGAACAATCAACAAAAAGAGCAGCAACGGGCGCACTTTTTCCGGTAATTTCGCCAGAAACCAGGCGAAGGGATAGCCGAGTATCAGACAGGCGAGCGTCGCCAGTACCGCCATGTTCAGTGAGTGCAGCAGAGCGTCAAAATAGAGGGGATCGAGCAGACGCGCGTAGTTTTCCAGCGTGAAAACCAGCGCCACGAAATGCGCATCATCACGGGTTAACAGGCTGGTGACGACGATCATCAGGTTGGGCAGAAAGACAAACAGCACAAGCCAACCGACGATCGTGGCAATCACCACTTTCTGCAATTTACTTGTGTGTTTCATCAGTCAGGACGACCTCCCAGCTTTCTACCCAGTTGACGGCCATTTTCTGGTCAAGGGAGTGGTCAAAATCCGGGTCATCTTCGTTAAAGAACTCATTGACCAGCACCATCTTGCCGTTTTCCAGCTCCACGACCGATTCAAGGGTCATGCCCTTATAGTTACGCTCGCGCACAAAGCCTGTAAGCCCTTCCACATGGCTGGCGTCGCTTACCTCTTCCACGCGCAGATCTTCCGGGCGCAGCAGAACATGCAGTTGTTGCCCCTTCTCGACGGCGAAGTTGACGTAGATATTACACTCGCGGCCTTCCACATTCGCGCGTACCCGTTGATCGTCAAGACGTTCAATAACGGTGGCGTCAAAGTTATTGATCTCACCTATAAAACTGGCAACGAACAGGTTTTTCGGCTCTTCGTAAATTTCGCGCGGCGTACCGTCCTGCTCAATTTTGCCATCACGCATCACCACGATACGGTCTGACATGGTCAGCGCTTCTTCCTGATCGTGGGTGACGAAAACAAAGGTGATGCCGAGTTTACGTTGCAGGGCTTTTAACTCGTTCTGCATCTGCTTACGCAGTTTGTAATCCAGCGCGGAAAGTGATTCGTCGAGTAACAGCAGACGGGGTTTATTCACCACCGCGCGGGCAATGGCAACACGCTGCTGCTGGCCGCCGGAAAGCTGGTGGGGTTTACGCTGGGCGAAGGTGTCCAGTTGCACCATTCGCAGGGCGTCAGTCACCCTTGGCGCAATTTCAGCGGCCGGTGTTTTTTGCATCCGCAGACCAAATGCCACGTTTTCAAAGACGGTCATATGGGGGAAGAGGGCGTAACTCTGGAAGACGGTATTGATATTACGGTGTTCAGCCGGAACGTCGGTAATATCCCGGTCGTCGAGTCTGATATGGCCTGTATCGACGCTTTCCAGCCCGGCAATCAGGCGTAATACCGTGGTTTTACCACAGCCGGATGGGCCCAGTAGCGTGATAAATTCGCCGTTATTAATGGTGAGGTTGAAATCAGAAATGACTTTTTTGCCATCAAAGCTTTTGCCTGTCCCGACCAGTTGCACCAGTGGGGATCGCGAACGCGAGTCTGTAGTCAATTTTTTACGCTGTCCCGGTTAGACGCATCGGAAAACACTCCGGATGCGGGGTTTGTGATTAACCACCTTAGGGTCTGACACATTGATTTAGGCCTGGCATTCTACGGCAAACCCTTGAAATCACCAATCGTTGTTGCATTTTAGCCGCACAAAGGCGTGATTTATCCGCTACCTTTACTGAGCAGAGCAAAATGAAAAAATTCTCGTTTACGGGATAAAAGTGACCTGACGCAATATTTGTGTTTTCGTGCTTATTGATAATGTTGTCACATTAAGTGAGGGTGGCTGCATGGATAAATTATTAGAGCGTTTTTTACAGTATGTCGCACTGGATACGCAATCGAAGCCCGGTGTTCGGCAGGTTCCCAGCACCGATGGGCAGTGGAAGCTCCTGAACTTGCTCCAGCAGCAGCTCGAAGAGATGGGGCTGGAGAACGTCACGCTGAGCGATAAGGGCACGGTGATGGCAAAACTGCCGTCTAATGTGCAAAAGCCGGTCCCGGCTATTGGCTTTATCTCCCACGTGGATACCTCGCCGGATTGCAGCGGGAAAAACGTTAACCCGCAGATTCTGGAAAACTACCGCGGCGGGGATATCGCGCTGGGTATTGGCGATGAGATCCTGTCGCCGGTGATGTTCCCGGTGCTGCACCAGTTGCTCGGACAGACGCTGATTACCACCGATGGTAAGACCCTGCTGGGTGCTGACGATAAAGCCGGGGCGGCGGAAATCATGACCGCGCTGGCGGTATTGATTAAGAAAAAGATCCCCCACGGCGATATCTGTGTGGCCTTTACGCCGGATGAAGAAGTCGGCAAGGGTGCGAAGTTTTTTGATGTCCCCGCATTCGGTGCTCAGTGGGCCTATACCGTTGACGGCGGCGGCGTGGGTGAACTGGAGTTCGAAAACTTCAACGCCGCGTCCGTTACCATCAAAATCGTCGGCAACAATGTGCACCCCGGGACAGCGAAAGGGGTGATGGTGAATGCACTGACTCTTGCCAGCCGTATTCACGCGCTGGTGCCAGAGGAGGAGAGCCCTGAGCAGACCGAAGGGTATGAAGGTTTCTACCACCTGACCAGCATAAAAGGCAGCGTTGAACGTGCAGAAATGCACTACATCATCCGGGATTTTGAGCGTAAAGAGTTTGAAGCGCGCAAACGCAAGATCATGGAAATTGCCAAAAAAGTCGGTAAGGGATTACATCCGGATTGCTATATTGAGCTGATCATTGAAGACAGTTACTACAATATGCGCGAGAAGGTCGTCGAGCATCCGCATATCGTGGAAACCGCCCGCCAGGCGATGCGCGATTGCGATATTGAACCGCAGATGAAGCCCATTCGTGGCGGCACCGACGGCGCGCAGCTCTCCTTTATGGGATTACCCTGTCCGAACCTGTTTACCGGTGGCTATAACTACCACGGCAAACATGAGTTCGTCACCCTCGAAGGTATGGAAAAAGCCGTCCAGGTGATTGTGCGTATTGCTGAATTAACCGCGAAACAATGACACCCAGAGCCGGATGGGCGTAGCGCCATCCGGCATTCTGCAGATTAATCTTCGAAGAACCAGTAGCCGCTGTTGACCAGGGCGGCGAGCATGGCGAGGAATGAAGGGTCTTCCAGCGCATCGCCAAAGGCGTCATCACTCAGCACAATATGGTTTGCCAGCGCATCCAGCGCCGGGCGATGCGGGGAATTGATACGCTCGCCGTTGACAAACACTTCTCCGGCAATACGCAGTACGCGCAATCCACCTAAGCGGACGAGCTTATCGCCTTGCCTGAGCGCGTCATAGATTTCATCTGGCTGGTATGGCGGCTCCGGCGGCGTAATGTCCAGTTCATGGCGTGTCTGGGTAATAAATTCCCCAACCCACTCGTTGAAATGTTCAGGTTGATTAATCAGGTCCAGCATCATCTGGCGCAGGCCATCCAGCTCTTGCGGCAGGACATCCGCCGGATGTTCACGGGACGGGATCTGCGGATCGCTGTAACGCAGGCTGCCTAACTCGCGTTGCAGCACATAGTCGGCAAAGCCGCTGATCAGTTCGCGACCGCTGGGCGCACGATACCCAACCGAATAGTTCATTGAGTTTTCCAGCGAATAGCCCTCGTGCGGGAATCCCGGCGGAATATAGAGAATATCGCCAGGCTCCATCTCTTCATCAATGATGGCCTCAAACGGGTCGACCTGGAGCAGATCCGGGTGCGGACAGTGTTGTTTCATTGGCGTTTTTTCGCCAACCCGCCAGCGGCGGCGACCGGTGCCCTGAATAATGAACACATCGTACTGATCCAGATGGGGGCCAACGCCACCGCCGGGAACAGAAAACGAAATCATCAGGTCATCAGTGCGCCAGTCCGGCAGGGCGCGGAAAGGACGCATTAGTGCGGCGGTGGGCTCATGCCAGTGGTTTACCGCCTGCACCAGTAAAGACCAGTTACTTTCGCCTAAATGATCATAACTTTCAAAGGGGCCATGGCTGACCTGCCATTTACCATCAAGATGGCTGACCAGGCGGCTGTCGACTTCATCTTCCATAGCCAGCCCGGCCAGTTCGTCAGGGGAGATAGGATCAATAAATTGCGTAAAGCCGCGTTTTAGCAGTACCGGGCGTTTTTGCCAGTAGCGTTCAATAAACTCTGGCCAGTTAAGATTGACGTTATAGTCCATGTTTGTTTCCCCAAACGTTTGTTTGAGTCGGAGTATAACGGATGCGTAACAGCCTGGGTGCGTTAAGTAACGTAATTTTAACTATATCCGTCATACTTCAAGTTGCAGGTGTGTTGGCGACGCTCGTTCACCCGAATCACTTACCTAAGTAAGCTCATCGGGGCTCGCTCGCTTGCCCCCGTCCTGCAACTCGAATTATTTAGGCTGTAAATGTTTAATTATCGTCGTTTTGTGGGTGCTGGCGACCAAAAGCGGCTTCCATTTTTGCCCCGCCGAGCAGACTTTCGTGAGGGGTGATTTGCCCGTCATACTGTTCGACGATTTCGCGCGCCACGGCGAGTCCGACCCCCTGACCGGGGCGTAAAGTATCTGCGCGTTGACCGCGGTCAAATACCATTTCCCGCTTCGCATGCGGGATACCGGGGCCATCATCTTCCACGATGATTATCAGGCTGTCATCCGTTTGCCGGGCCGAGACTTCGACGAATTCAAGGCAATATTTGCAGGCGTTATCGAGCAAATTACCAATAACTTCCATAAAATCATTCTTCTCCCCGACAAAGCTGATCTCCGGTGAGATATCGAGGCTGATACTGACCCCTTTGCGCTGATACACCTTATTGAGCGCCGAAGTGAGACTATCAAGCAGAGGGGCGACAGGATGCAGTTCCCGGCTCAGTAATCCGCTGCTCCCTCGCATACTGGAGCGATGAAGATAGTAGCCAATCTGTTGGGAGATACGGCTGATTTGCTCGAGCATGACCGGCTCGGCATCACTGACGCTGAGTTTTTCGCTACGCATAGAACGCAGGGTACTTTGCATCACGGCCAGCGGCGTTTTCAGGCTATGGGTGAGATCGGTTAAGGTGGTCCGGTACTTATCATAACGCTCGCGCTCGCTTTTCAGCAGACGGTTAAGATTACGTACCAGGCTGGTCAGTTCCCGGGTGGTGGTCGGGTTGAGCATTTCACGATGATGCTCTTCAAGCTCCCGAATCTCTTTTGCCAGTGCCTCAATGGGGCGCAAACTCCAGCGGGCAGCTACCCAGAGCAGCGGGATCACCAGTAAAAGATTGGCCAGCAGGACGTAAATAAACCAGCTCCAGACCATCCAGGAACGCTTGAGCTCAATCGGGATAGTGTCGATTACCACAATGGTTAATTGCGGCATCCTCGCGGTGGCGGGGTAACGATTCACCGCTACTGAGTGGGTCATCTCGGTGTTGTCATCATCCTCGCGGATGGCGTTAAACTGCAGCCTGACGGACTCATCGTTATGCACCAGCGAGCTTGAATCGTCGACATCCGCTGCAATTTCCTGAAAACCATCCGCTCTAAGCCAGGAGGGGGCAACGCGTTTGGTAAGCCAGGGGACATCACGCTGCGCCCACAGCAGAGTGCCATTTTTGTCATAAATTAAGGCGATAGTCGGGCTTTGCAGGTCGAGATTTTCAGGGAGTTCAACGCTTAATTTGCCATCTTCCCATTTCGACAAGGTATAGAAGAGATTGCTTTCCCCGCGCAGCAACCGGAAAGTGGTTTTGTCAAAACTGACGCTGTACCCCACCAGAGCCACCATACCGTAGGCCAGTGACAGCACCAGTACTACGGCGGCGGTGGCCAGCAAAAAGCGGACGCGTAACGACAGCGGAAAAAAATGCCGCATCAATCGCTTCATTTTCCTCATTTGGACGCTATTTTCCTCATTTGGGCAATTCAAACAGATAGCCCTGACCACGAACGGTGGTGATCACTTCAGCGGGATACTGGACCAGTATTTTTTTCCGTAACCGGCCCATTAATACGTCAATCGTGTGGCTTCCACGCAGTTCCGCGTCCGGGTAGAGTTGCAGCATAAGGGCATCTTTGCTGACGACTTTACCATTGTTACGGATCAGGGTTTCCATAATGGTGTACTCGAAGGCGGTGAGCTTCACCACTTCGTCGTTGATCGACATTTCACGGCGTGAAAGGTCAACCTGGAAAGGTGGCATGGAGATAACCTGCGAGGCAAGGCCGCTGTTGCGGCGCATCAAAGCCTGCATACGGGCCACGACTTCTTCGATATGGAAGGGCTTGGTCACGTAATCGTCGGCGCCGGCGCTTAACACTTCAACTTTGTCCTGCCAGCCTTCACGGGCGGTCAGGACTAATACCGGTATTGAGACGTCATGCTGACGCCAGCGATTTATCAGTGAAAGCCCATCTTCACCCGGCAAACCCAGATCGACCAGCGCAATATCGGGCAGATGTTCATTGAGAAAATAATCGGCTTCTTTTGCATCTTCCGCTGCATCGACCTGATGGCCCAGATCCTGTAACTGAACTTTTAAATGGTGACGTAAGAGTGCATTGTCTTCCACAACGAGTACGCGCATCGTATGAATTCTCCTGAATTATTTCGATACAATTAGTGTAACGCTGATTGTCGGTTGTCAGGGATAAACATTAACTCAACGGTGGGGAAGGAAGCCCTCTTTTCGACCGAAAAGAGGGCAAAAGCTGGAAAAACGTTATTTCAGCTCATCAACCATAGCGATTGCGCGACCAAGATAGTTCGCTGGCGTCATGGCTTTAAGGCGAACTTTTTCATCTTCCGGCAGCGCCAGACCGTCAATAAACTGCTTCATCCCTTCGGCATCAATACGTTTGCCGCGGGTCAGTTCTTTCAGTTTTTCGTACGGTTTTTCAATCCCGTAGCGGCGCATTACCGTCTGAATAGGTTCAGCCAGCACTTCCCAGTTACTGTCCAGCTCAGCCAGCAGACGGTCACGGTTCACTTCCAGTTTGCTTACGCCTTTCAGCGTTGACTGGTATGCAATCAGCGCATAACCCACGCCCACACCCAGATTACGCAGAACGGTGGAGTCGGTCAGGTCGCGCTGCCAGCGGGACACCGGCAGTTTGCTCGCCAGATGCTGGAGAACGGCGTTGGAAAGACCGAGGTTGCCTTCGGAGTTTTCGAAGTCAATCGGGTTAACCTTGTGTGGCATGGTGGAAGAACCGATTTCACCGGCGATGGTCTTCTGTTTGAAATGGTTCAGCGCAACATAGCCCCAGATATCACGATCGAAATCGATAAGGATGGTGTTAAAGCGCGCCATGCAGTCAAACAGCTCGGCAATATAGTCGTGCGGTTCAATCTGGGTGGTGTACGGGTTCCACTGGATCCCAAGAGAAGTGACAAAATCTTCACTGAACAGGTGCCAGTCAACGTCCGGATAGGCGGCGATATGGGCGTTATAGTTGCCTACCGCGCCGTTGATTTTGCCGAGGATCTCAACCTGATTCAGCTGGCGATACTGGCGCTCCATACGATAGGCCACGTTTGCCATCTCTTTACCCATGGTGGACGGCGTTGCCGGTTGACCGTGGGTACGGGAGAGCAGCGGGATGTCACGATACTGGACGGCGAGATCTTTTACCGCGTCGATAATTTGTCGCCAGTAAGGCAGGATCACTTCGTCACGGGCGGTTTTGAGCATCAGCGCATGAGAGAGGTTATTGATATCTTCTGAGGTGCAGGCAAAGTGGATGAACTCAGAAACGGCGTGTAATTCGGCCACCTCTGCTACTTTCTCTTTCAGGAAATATTCAACTGCTTTGACGTCATGGTTGGTGGTGCGCTCAATGGTTTTGATGCGTGCGGCATCTTCTTCGCTGAAATCAGCGACGATTTTATCAAGGAAACCGTTTGCGTCGTCGGCAAAAGCAGGAACTTCCTTGATCGCTACATGCGCTGCCAGTTTTTGTAACCAGCGTACTTCGACTTGTACACGAAATTTCAGCAAACCAAATTCGCTGAAAATCCCGCGCAGCGCGCTGACTTTATCGCCGTAGCGTCCATCGACAGGGGAAACGGCGGTCAGTGAGGATAATTCCATAGTTCAGAACTCCGGGAGGTTAACAATGAGCAAGAATTTGTTTGGCCTGAGTGGTCAGGCGACTACGGGAAAACATTAACTGCAGGCGGCCACCGCCGACCTGATGCCACAGCACTGCGGCACGGATGCCCGCCAGCAGCGAGGCACGGACTTTCGCCTGTATCAGAGCGCTTTGTAACATGTCAGGTGAGCCGGTTACCTGAATACGAGGACCCAGCGGGCTGATGACATCCACATAGATGGCGGCCATTGCGCTGAGCAGCGTTTCGGACTGAAGGTCAAAATGATCCAGTTGACGCTGCAAACCCGAAATACGATCGCCCAGGGTATCCATTGCCCCTTTTTGCGCCGCAAGTTTACGCTCCAGCACCATCAGGCTAAGAGTATAGCGGGTCAATTCGCCGCTGAGGCCCTGACGGTTACTGGCGTTTAACACGCCAAGCAGGGTCTCCAGCCCGATGCGCAGATTGGATTCACTGCCACCAAATACGCTGAGGGTGGAGTCGGGATTTAAATCGATAACGCTGTTCAACGAAACATGGAGCGCGTCGGCATCGCAATGTCCCTCATGCGCCAGTTGCTGAACCAGACGGGCTGACTGGCAAATGCCTGCCAACGCCAGGGTGATGTCATAGTAATTCTTAGCCACACTCGCTCCTTGGGGCGTTATCTTTTATCGTTGATTAAACCGGCAGCGGCAAACGCTGTTCGATAATACCGCCGCCCAGGCAGATTTCACCGAGATAGAACACGGCGGACTGGCCTGGGGTCACCGCGGCAACCGGCTCATCGAAACGGACTTCAATACGACTGTCATCCAGGGCGGTAACGGTGCACGGGATGTCGGTCTGACGATATCGGGTTTTCACAGTGCAGCGCAGTGTGCCGACCAGCGGTTGGCGATCGACCCAATGCAACTGCTGGGCAATCAGCCCAACGGACATCAGACGCGGGTGCTCGTGACCCTGCGCGACGACCAGAATATTATTTTCAACGTCCTTATCGACCACATACCATGGATCTTCGGAACCGTCTTTGGTACCGCCAATGCCGAGACCTTTACGTTGACCAAGGGTGTGATACATCAGACCCTGATGCTGACCAATCTCTTCACCATCAACGGTGATAATTTTCCCCGGTTGTGCCGGAAGGTAACGGCCGAGGAATTCGCGGAATTTACGCTCACCGATAAAACAGATGCCGGTGGAGTCTTTTTTCTTCGCGGTGATGAGCTCAAGCTCTTCGGCGATTTTACGCACTTCCGGTTTTTCCAGTTCCCCAACCGGGAACAGGCTTTGGGCGATTTGCTCAGAGCTCAGCGTGTAGAGGAAGTAACTCTGGTCTTTATTGCCATCAAGGCCGCGTAACAGCTGGCTTTTGCCGTCCACATCCGCACGGCGTACGTAGTGGCCGGTCGCAATATAGTCAGCGCCCAGATCTTCGGCAGCAAATTCGAGGAAGGCTTTGAATTTGATCTCTTTGTTGCACAGGATGTCCGGGTTCGGTGTGCGTCCCGCTTTGTATTCCTCGAGGAACAGCTCAAACACGTTGTCCCAGTATTCGGCAGCAAAGTTAACGGTGTGCAGCTCAATGCCGAGCTTATCGCATACGGCCTGCGCATCGGCAAGATCGGCTGCGGCAGTGCAGTATTCCTCGCCATCGTCTTCTTCCCAGTTCTTCATGAACAGGCCTTCCACCTTATAACCCTGTTGCAGCAACAGCCAGGCAGAAACGGAAGAATCGACACCGCCGGACATGCCGACGATCACTTTTTTTGGGCTATCAGACATTAGAATACTCACGACATTGAACTTCAAGGCGGCGTATTCTATCACGCAGTTGCCGCTCAGGCACCCCCTGAGCGTTAGCAGGATAAAATGCGGTAGCCTGGCCTGGTGTAACCCTGCCAGGCTACCGACTGGCAGGGTTATGCTGCTTTATCTTCGAGACTAAACTGTTCAACGCTCTGGGCAAGCTGTTGCGCCTGTTCTTCAAGCGAACTGGCCGCGGCGGCCATCTCCTGCACCAGCGAGGCGTTCTGCTGGGTCACCCCGTCCATCTCATTCACCGCGATAGTGACCTGACCGATGCCTTTGGCTTGCTCATCAGAAGCGCTGACGATCTCATTAATAATGCTTTGCACGGAATTGACCGCCTGGGTCATCTCCTGCATGGTTTTGCCCGCATCATTAACCAGTTGCACACCATTTTCGACTCGCTGACTGGACTCTTCAATCAAGGCCGCAATCTCTTTCACCGCACTGGCGCTGCGCTGGGCCAGATTACGGACTTCAGAGGCGACAACGGCGAAACCACGCCCTTGCTCACCGGCGCGCGCGGCTTCTACGGCGGCGTTCAGTGCCAGAATATTGGTCTGGAAAGCGATGCTGTTGATCATGGTGGTGATATCGCTGATTTTCTTCGAGCTGTCATCAATCTGCGACATGGTTTTAACGACCTGACCAACCAGCGCTTCGCCACGGCTGGCAATCTGGGTCGCGTTGGCGGTAAGCGTTGTGGCATGGTGCGCGTTGCTGGCGTTGTGCTTCACGGTGGCGCTGAACTGCTCCATGCTGGCGGCGGTCTGCTCCAGAGCCGCAGCCTGCTGCTCCGTACGGGACGAGAGATTAATGTTGCCGCTGACGATTTCTCCGGCGCCCTGACGTACCGAGTCGCTGGCATCTTTAATTTGCCCGACTATCTGCCGCAGTTGCCCCTGCATAGTCTGTAAGGCATAGAACAGGCTCTTATTATCGCCCGCTTTGACGTTAATGATGTTATCCAGTTTGCCGTCGGCGACCGCCAGAGCAATGGTTGCTGCCTCGAGCGGTTCACCCCCGATGGGTTTGAGCACTTTACGGCTAAAGACAATACCCAGCAGCGCGCTCACCAGCAGGATGCTGAAAACCATCAACATAATGGCATTCATCAACTGGCGATTGGCGGCTGCCATCACCTTACTTACCGGGGCGACAATGCCGAGATACCATTTATCCGGGCTGTTACCGATAGTGATCGGCTGCCAGGTCACCAGGGCATCTTCCCCGAGGATAGCGTCCGGTTGCTGCACTACGTCTGAAGTGTAGTTATCTGTATCACCGGGATAGGCTTTGCTGGTCAGGTTTTTGTCCGGATAGGAAATCACTTTGCCAGCGGTGGACAGGAGCATTGCATAGCCGCCACCTTCCCAGGGTTTAATCTGGTTCACTTTTTCCTGCAAGGATGCCAGCGAAATGTCAGAGGTGATCACCGCCTGCAATTTACCGTTGCTGACCACCGGCGCCGCCACGGAGGTCAGCAGCGTAGGTACGCCGTTATAGGCGTAGCTGTACGGCTCAATCAAGGTATCTTTCTGCGATTTTTGCGGCAGTAAATAGTAGTCGCCCTGGCCTGGCGTCATATAAGAAAGCAGCGGATGCAATTTGTACGCGCCTGACTGGTCATGATCGACGAAGAAGGCGTAGCGGCCATTGGGTGCCTGGTCGGGTTTATCGGCAAATTCAGCATCACGTCCGTCGAAGGCATTCTCTTCAAAAATGACCGAGACTGAAAGGTAGTCCGGATTATCGCGCAGGGCGTACTCCAGCATTTTATCGGCCACTTTACGATCGGTGATCCCGGCCTGAGGCAGGGCAATTAAGCTGTGCCCCAGATTATGTGCCACATCACGGGCATAATTAAGCTCTTGCTGGATTTTCAGCGCCTGGCTTTGGGCTATTTGTTGCAGGTAGTTTTCCGCCAGCGATTTTTGTTCGCGGCTGGACTGCCAGTTCAGGACGCCGATGGTCACTACAAACCCGAGCGTGATAGTCAATGCGCCCGTTAATAACATCTGCGCGCGGGTACTCATTTTTTTCTGGACGAATTGTCTGGCCATTCCTGCTCCTGTGCTC
Organism: Phytobacter sp. V91; assembly: GCF_965644225.1. Classification (NCBI taxonomy): domain Bacteria; kingdom Pseudomonadati; phylum Pseudomonadota; class Gammaproteobacteria; order Enterobacterales; family Enterobacteriaceae; genus Phytobacter; species Phytobacter sp. V91. The sequence goes on from NZ_CBFFRJ010000052.1 coordinate 15,011, forward strand.
TCAACTTCTGACGTTATTAAGTTATCCCTTCATTTAATGCCTCCCTTTATAGGGTCTCTATCGGCGTATAAATTTTGATCTTTAATTGTTAACGAGCCGATGCAGTGGCGGAATAATGTGCAGTTTTCTCGCCTGGTAGTGGGATAAAACAGCGCAGGAAAGGCGTAATGGAATAAGCTGCTGAAAGCGGGTCACAGCTTTAGCATGTTAAGCTACTGTTAAACATTTTTAATCGAGGCTTAAAAAGCACCAAAGGGATAAAAGGATAGAAGCAGAAAGGCGAGGGGAGAACAGAGAGCCGCCAGCAAACGACCCTCTTAAAACCTGATGAGCAGGTTGCGGGTAATTAGCTGAACGGCCAGTTAAACTCGCCAATGATTGACAGCGGGTAACGCTCACCGCTCTGCCAGCTGCGAATGCTCTCGGCCACCAGCGGCGAGCGCAGGTTACGGGCGTTAAGGATCTCGTCGGCGCTGAACCACAGGCAGCGGTCAATATCGCTGTCATGCGGTTCGGTCGCGCAGATTTTCTCAAGTTCAATACTGAACAGAAAGCGCAGAAAAGGGGTTTTGTCCGGGGCTATCCATTGATGCATGCGGATAAAGGCCTCAGGAGTGGCACGAATGCCGGTCTCTTCCCACAGCTCTCTTTGCGCGGCTTCAACCAGCGTCTCGTTGGCTTCCAGGTGTCCGGCAGGCTGGTTCCAGAGCGCCTTGCCGCTGATGGTCTCTTCGACCACCAGGAACTTATCTTCCGCATGCACGATACAGGCAACGGTGACATGAGGTTTAAACATGCTGATTCTCCTTAAATCAAGGTGCATCACGCCATTCGCCACTGGCGAGTGTGTCAAGAGTGTAATTGCCCATAGCGTAGCGGATAAGCCGCAAAACAGGAAAGCCAACATGCGCGGCCATGCGACGAACCTGGCGATTACGACCTTCATAAAGGGTGATCTTTAACCAACTGGTGGGAATGGTTTTACGCTCGCGAACCGGCGGTGTGCGCGGCCACAGCCACTCAGGTTCATCAACAGGTTCAACACCGGCGGCAAGGGTAGGGCCATCGTTTAGCGTGACGCCTTCGCGCAGGGCGTTAATCGCCTCCTCGGTGGGGATGCCTTCGACCTGCACATAGTAGATTTTCCCGGTGCGTTTGCCCGGTTGCGTGAGCTTCGCCTGCAAAGCGCCATCGTTGGTTAAGACCAGCAAACCCTCGCTATCACGGTCCAGTCGCCCGGCGGCGTATACATTCTGAACAGTAATATAATCTTTCAACGTTTTGCGTCCGGCTTCATCCGTAAACTGCGGCAAAACATCGTAGGGTTTATTAAACAAAATCACCCGTTTTTCCTCGTTTTCACGCTCTGGCTTAGTAGCTTGTCGTGAGCTGAATCGCTTAAGGCGGTGATTTCTAAAAGAAGTTTTGTTCATGGTATTTTCAGTAGTTATCAATTGCAGCATTATAACTGAATCAGGATGGTCTTTCATGGCACCCAACTATCGGGTAGTATTGATGGGCTAATTACAATTCATTAACAAAAATCAGTAACAACCAGAAGCGCTCGAAGGAGAGGTGAATGGAAAGCAAAGTAGTTGTTCCGGCGGAAGGTACAAAGATCACCCTGCAAAACGGCAAGCTGAACGTTCCGAATAACCCGATTATCCCGTTCATTGAAGGCGACGGAATCGGTGTCGACGTTACCCCTGCGATGCTGAAAGTGGTCGATGCCGCTGTGGAAAAAGCCTACAAAGGCGAGCGTAAAATTTCCTGGATGGAAATTTACACCGGTGAAAAATCTACTCAAATTTACGGTCAGGATGTCTGGCTGCCTGCTGAAACTCTTGATCTTATCCGTGAATACCGTGTTGCTATCAAAGGCCCTCTGACCACGCCAGTTGGCGGCGGCATCCGTTCGCTGAACGTTGCTCTGCGCCAGGAGCTGGATCTGTATGTCTGCCTGCGTCCGGTACGTTACTACCAGGGCACGCCAAGCCCGGTAAAACATCCGGAACTGACCGACATGGTTATCTTCCGTGAAAACTCCGAAGATATCTATGCGGGTATCGAGTGGAAAGCTGATTCTGCTGAAGCAGAAAAAGTGATCAAATTCCTGCGCGAAGAGATGGGCGTGAAGAAAATTCGCTTCCCTGAACATTGCGGTATCGGTATCAAGCCTTGTTCCGAAGAAGGTACCAAGCGTCTGGTACGTGCGGCGATTGAATACGCAATCACCAACGATCGCGATTCACTGACCCTGGTACACAAAGGCAACATCATGAAGTTCACCGAAGGCGCGTTCAAAGACTGGGGCTACCAGTTGATTCGCGAAGAGTTCGGTGGTGAGCTGATCGACGGCGGCCCATGGCAGAAAATCAAGAACCCGAACACCGGTAAAGAGATCATCATTAAAGATGTGATTGCCGATGCGTTCCTGCAACAGATCCTGCTGCGTCCTGCTGAGTACGATGTTATCGCCTGTATGAACCTCAACGGCGACTATATTTCCGATGCGCTGGCAGCTCAGGTCGGTGGTATCGGTATTGCGCCGGGCGCGAACATCGGTGACGAATGCGCACTGTTTGAAGCCACCCACGGTACTGCGCCGAAATATGCAGGTCAGGATAAAGTGAACCCAGGTTCCGTGATCCTGTCCGCTGAGATGATGCTGCGTCATTTGCAGTGGTTCGAAGCGGCTGACCTGATCGTCAAAGGCGTTGAAGGCGCAATCGCGGCCAAAACCGTGACTTACGATTTCGAACGTCTGATGGAAGGTGCTAAGCTGCTGAAATGTTCAGAGTTTGGTGACGCGATCATTAACAACATGTAATCCGGTTTCTGGGTTGTAGAAGAACGGGAGCCTGATGGTTCCCGTTTTTTATTATTAGCATTTGAACGGTTATCAAAAAGTTATCAAAACTATTTATCAAAACCCCTCCTTAAAGCGAGACCTTCGCCCACTCTTTCCCCCTGTCATTATGGTAAGCATCCGTTTGTTTAGACGATTTATGTCCGAGTAATTTCTGCGTATTAATTCCTTGCTCTTTGAACAGTCGTTCGGCCAGTGATCTCTGTTCATGGAAGGTGGCGGGAGTGCCATCTTTCCAATCTATATTTGCCAGATCCCGGGCGTTACTGAAATTCATTGTCAGCGTTCTCGCCTTGACCTGAGCTCCCCGAGCCGCTTGTGACGTTGAGCGGAAAAAGTGGACGAGATAAGGACTGACTGCATAATCCCGGCAGCGCGCCACAACATCCCTTAGGCTCCAGTTAATTGCATTACACCTCAGCGATAATGGAATGGCGATTTTGCTTCCTGTCTTTTCCTGCAATATATGTAAATGGTCATCCCAGATATCGCTGAATTTCATTCTGGAAATATCGCCAATACGCTGGGCCGTTACTATCGCCAGTAACATCGCATTCCCCATATATTTATGTTTTGAATCCGCGATTTCAAAAATCGCCAGCCATTCGTCCAGGCTAAGCCTCTGGCGGGTAATTTTCCTGCGCGGTTGTTTTGTTGCTAATGCCGGGTTAAAGCCTGGTGGAACCTCGCCTGCATGCTGAGCCTCTTTGAAAACATCAATCAAAACAGAACGAATAACTTGCGCCATGCGCGGTTGCCCATCGGAGATAGATTCATCAAGTATTTGGGCTATATCACGTACATCAACGGATGAAATTAACTTCATTCCTACCCGTTCCCGCATAAGAGCGACAGGCCTCTTTTTCTGCTTGTGGGTGTTAAGTTTTATGTCGCCGGTTTTGAGCCGTTCGTCCTGGATCTTCCAGTAACGATCAAGCCAGGTGCTTGCTGTTATTGCTTTCCCTTTACTGGTTGCGATGATGTCGCTGATTGCCAGCACTTGTCTTGAGCGTTGCTCAGCCAGGCGAGAGTTAGCTTCTATCGCTATTGCTACAGCTTCCGTCTCATCGGTGCCAAGAGAATGAAACTTCCCTGTTACGGGGTGTTTATATCGCCAGTAGACCTTATTCACCTTCCGACTGAAAAGGGGGTAAAGGTTAGGGACTGAAACGTTATTCTTACGGGGTCTGGCAGCCATCAGCCAAAATCCTTTGAAGTAATGGAGAATCGGTTTTCTTGATTATTGGTGCAGCAATATTCCCGGTAATCTCAGCATCTTCTCTAACCCGCCAGAAACGGCCATGTTTTGTTGCTGGTGGGGAAAACATATTTTGCTTTGCATATCGGCGCAACGTGTCCGTGCTCGGCGGATTGCTGCGGTATTTGGCTGCTGCCCATTCATCAAGCGTCATCAGTTGAAGCATATTCGACTCCTGAATAATGGCCCATCGCTGGGCCATAAGCTGATTTTAAATATTCAGTTTGAAACCAGGCGCTGCCAGATTGCAGAAACGTATTTGACCTGGTGGCGGGCGTCGGCCAGCGCGTTATGCATATCGCCGTCGAATGGGATCTCATGGCGTGGATTTATGCCGATGGCCTTGCCTAATTCCACTATTGTGCGCACATCACGGTCATTCCAGAAGGGTACGGAAAGCTCGGCACCAACCTGTTCGTAAGCCCGGCGTAAAATAACGTTATCGAATGAACTACCATTACCCCACAACTGCACCGATTTAATCCCGTTCGCTGAGTTGTCGTGTACAAACTCATCGAATTTATCTACCGCATCCATTAGCCCGATCGCATCACCACCCGTAATCGCAGCGCGCGCTTCCGGTGACTGCCTCAACCACCAGATGATTGTTGCGCCATCCGGTTTCGCGCCAAATTCCATTGCGGATTCGAGACTGACTATCTGATAAAACTCTGCGCCTGTAATACCAGTGTTCGGGTCGAAATATACCGCCCCAATCGCGACTATCGGCGCTTCCGGGTTGCTGCCCATGGTTTCTAAATCAACCATGAGGTGCGTCATCTGGCTGTCTACTTCAACACCAGAAATATGATGCCCGGTATCAATATTGTCTTCTAAGGTAACTGTTTCTGCACCAATTGCAGGACCGCTTTCAGTTGACACATTTGCTGTTTCGCCAGTTGATACCGCAGGATCAATTTGGGTTTCATCGTTGCCAGCTTTTTCCATCTGCACATCGTCGCCATCCTCGTTTTGTGGTTGTGTCGTGCTGGTGGTCGATTGCTGACTCATCAGTCCTTCAATGGAGAAAACGGTTTTGCTCAATCTGGCGACTTCCAGCAGCTCCTCAACCTGAGGGGCTATTCCGTCCGCTGCCGGTTCGCCAGCATCCGACTGGCTGGTGTTCGATGAATGGCGCGCGGCGCGCGGGTCTTCGTCCCATTCCGGATAGCCTTTAGATGGTTGGCCGTTTTCATACGTGCCGTTATCAGTCAGCCACTGGCGCGCCTGCACACGCAAATCGACAACGGATTGATCGCTATGCCACCTGATAGCGTGAGTTACACCATAAATAGACCAGGCGCTGTATTCGAGGATGTCGGGGAGCTTGCCCAGAACCTTAACGGCTTTGACATGAGCATCATCTTTCCTTTCCTGATAAGCCTTGGCCTCGAGTAACTGGTTTCGGCTGATTTTGCCGGGTTCGGCTGCCGGGAACAGCAGTGCTACGGCAATTTCGATAGACAGATTTGCATCTGACTGAGTTACTGCCCGCTGGTAGAACTGAGGAATATCCTGTGAGTCAGGCGCGCTGAGTTTGCCAGCATCCACGGTTTCGCTCTGTGCCGTTTCGCCGCTGCCTGCATGCTGAATTACGGCAACACGTTTGCCGCCAAGCCATTCGTTAACCAACAAGCCCCGGTCGATATGTTCAGTCGCAGCCCAGGCACGGATAAACCGCAAAAAGGTGTTAAGTTCATATCGCGCCGGTGGAGGAAGAACCTTTTTCACCGCAAAAACTAATTTAAAGAGATCATTGAGGGCGTATTTTTTTACTTCCGGGACGCTTCCTGCCGCAAGCAGTAGATCATGTGCATAATGGTTGTCGGTATCCATTAGCAGGTCAGCAACCAAAATGCGCTGGTCGGCGGTGATGTGGTAACGAAATTCTTCGCTTATAAATGCAGCAAGAACTTGCTTCTGGAAATCCATCTGAGCTATTGGATGCTCCATTTCGTCGGCGACAGAACCGTCGCCAGGTGTTGCAGGTAATTTGCCACTTTGCCAATCGTCCACCAACTGATTCCTGGAGTCAGGTTCAGCAGCGATCCAGTCAGTCACAAATTCGACCAGCAGGGGTGGGGTGTGCTCGCCATCCAGGGGGAATACTGCTTTAACTGCCTGCACCAGTTTCCACTCTACGTTCAGGGAGAGGTCGGCAAATTCAGCAACGTCGCTGATGGCCTGGAATAGGTTCCGCATATAGGTGTTAGCGGTTTCGAGAGCTGATTCACCTGAAGCCAGTTCGCTGGCGGCAATCTGCTGCTCTTTCGTGATATGTGTCTGGTATTTATCACCCAGCCAGGCGACGGCTAAACGAACAGCCACTCCACGACTTTCTACCGGGACAGTTGCCTCCTCAGGTTCCGGGGCTGGTTTAGATATCAGCCTCCAGGTGAGACCGTCATCGTTGAGCTCATAGCGTTCGCACCAGGTGTCGTCAAGCACACCTTCTTCTGGCAAATCATCGACCACATGCCAGTTAGTCCGTACTGGTTGCAGATAGTCGGCGCCGCGTCCGGTTTCTATCTCTGCATCCTCGAGGATGTTGGCGATCTCGCGATCTGCGCGGGAATCAGATTTTGCAGATAACCAGCAAAAAAGGTGTTTTGCATCAGCCGCTTTGGCTTTTGCTTTTATCAAATACGCATATGTCTGCATTGCGTTCGGGCTCCTAAAGGTTGTAAGATTCCCGGCAGCTAATGATTAGCCGCCTGCGGTGGTCATTGGTCAAAACTCGTTCCTGTGTCCGCTTTGGTCGGCGGCCAGGGCACTAACCCGCTTCGGCGGGTTTTGTGCTTTATGGGGTGGTGATTTTCCCGCCAGCCAGCTGCGAGACGAGAACGCTGTCCAGTGCGGCCAGTACAGGTTCGAAATCGCTGCCTGCCGGGATGCGTGTTACGGCGCGAATTACAGCAGCAACACTAATCTCGGTGTCAGGCTTGCAGAGGTGATAACCGCCGCCCGGACCTTTTTGCCCGGAGACGATTTTCGAAGTACGGAGCTTAGAGAAAATCTGCTCCAGATAAGATGGTGACAGGCTGGTTTCACGGCTTAACGTGGCAACGGTAATCGGGGCGCCGTTATAAAGCCGTTTCATAGCTGCGACGACACGCACCGATGACATCACTCGTTTCATTCCAAATTCCATGATTTATCCTTTTACCGGTTCCTGGCCATAGCCTGGGTTATTTCTGATGGCATCGCTCAAAACCTGTGTTGCTTCTTCATGTGGAAGAGTGAGCGCCAGCTTAATAGCAGTTGCGAGTGATTCTGCGACAACCTCGAATTTTCGAGCGATCCGGTTTGCCTCGTTTGTTTGTTCTGCTACAGCATCCATTTCAAACTCATGCTCCTGATAAACCTCATCCAGGACTTCGTCTTCTACTTCCTGCCAGAGTGCTTCTTTCACTTCGTGTACCGGCAACACGCCAATCAACTGCTCTGCTGGTGCGGTACTAAAACGCAGTGCTAATTCATTTGCAGACATATCTCCTCCTAAAAAGGCCCGCCGCGAGGCGGGCAAAGAAGATTTATCCAATTTAACCAGAACAGGTTGTCTCGGCCTGTTTGGTTAGGGTGGCGACATTGCCACCACGATGCCCCGTGCACTGGGCATCAGGCTGGCTACTGCCATTGGTCAAAACTCGTTTAAAAATGCACTGCTGGCTGTTGGTCGGCAGCCGATTTTTCCACCGGGAAACAGTCCCCTTTAACACTCTGCTCCGCAGCTGCTGAATTACAGTCTGCTTCTGTCTGGTAAACGCCCAGGGGAGTGTAGGAACACTCGCCAGTCAGCGCACAAACGGTGATGACTAAATAAAAAACGATGTTCATGCGGTCTCCGGGTTGCCTTTCTGCGCCAAGAGATAACAGAACTTGCGGATCAATGCGGTGAACCAGTTAAGGCGGACCGCTTGCTGGCCTATAGCCACTCGTGCGAAATCTGTCATGGAAAAATCCTCGTGGTGATGCCTGTTTTGCTTTGCCGTTTGCGCCCGGCTGGCGGAACGTTTGTCTGCTGCGCGTAAAAACTGAAATCGTAAAATCAACGTCGCCATTTCATCCGGTGTTTCGTATGCCGCCGGCAGCTACTTCGTGGGCGTCCTGCCTGAATTGCGTTGTTGATGAAATTTATTAAGCCATCAGCTTAGGTTTATGTCAAGTCTATGGCTTTGAAATTATTAAGTCATAGGCTTAAATGATGGCGTGCAGATGCGAGAAAAGGTGATTAAAAAAGAGGTGTGATTAATAAAAACAAAGCCCACGCTTGGGTGGGCTTTGACGGTGCAGACTGATTGGCTTTCAGTTAGACCATCTTGAACTGTCGTTCTTGGTGAGCTTTTAGCGTACAACGAAGATTTTTCAAATTCAATAATATGTATAAATACACAGTTCTTGGTTGTTGAAAATTATGAGAAAATTGCTCAACTAAGAAGCTCAATATCTTGGTCTCTGAACCACAAATCTTTTGGTCATTGGTCAAAACTCTACCTCGCAAGAGGGTGCCCATCTTGGTCGGTGGGTGCTGGTCAAATTGATATTGTTGGATCAAATCCTGGTCATTAAGGTGGCACTTAGTGATGCCTGGGCCAAGGTGTGTGGGCTGTCGTTCTTGGTGAATGGCGCGTCATACTGACAGGTAGTGTAAAGGTAAGGTATTGACGAACTGCGCCCTAATTTAAGGGCAACGGATGAATAATCTGATTTCGGCGTTTATCGCAGTATTAGAGTTCATTGTCGCATTTTTGCGACTGATCGAATTTATTAAATAAGTTTGAAACGTAACTAAGGCCAGAGTAACAAGCCAGCTACTCTGGCCTTTCATCTTTTATTCTTTCTTGAACCGCCCACGCAGGTATTTTTCTACGTACTCGTCTATCTCTTTGAGCCGTAATTCAAAGGTGTCTATCATCTTCTGACGTTCTGATTCAGGGAGTTGTCTATATAAATTCAGCAACTTCATCTCATCGTCTCCCAACCCAGAACCTTCCTCAACATCCTCACCGAGAAGCCATGCAACTGATACCCCTGCAGCTTCGGCTACCGCGATTGCAGATTTTTTACTGATTACGCCTTTTTTAAACCAGCCATTAACAGATTGAGGAGTGACATTGGCTATGCGCGCCATATCTGACTTGGTTATGCCGCGATTGTTTAGCTCTGATAGGCGCTCTACGAGTGTCATGGTTGCTCTTCTGGTTTATGTGATCGTGAAATCATAAGTCTTTTGCTTAAACTATGTAATTCGCCAGTGACTTGACTTTTTATTAAGTCTTTGGCTTAATTTGGTTAACCCCTCTAACTGGAGATAGAAAGTGAAAGGTTTAAATAAAGCCATCGAGATAGCTGGAAATGCATCTAAATTGGCACAGATGTTGGGAATCAAGCCAATGTCCGTCAGCCGTTGGAAAACGCGCTATAACGGAAACGTTCCCCCTAACCGTGTACGTGCAATTTACGAAAAAACAGGCGTAACCCCCCACGAACTACGTCCAGATCTTTACCCAAATCCAACGGATGGCTTGGCAAAGCACGAGGCATAAGTATGCAAACCATTGGCTTAAACCAGCTTAATCAACGTGCCCCCGTTTCTCTGAAATCGAAAAATCAGATTGAGCCACGCCGCCGGGACAATCTGAAACGCATGGCGATCAACACCGCTGTCAGCGAATGGGAAAAAACCTTGCCGGGCCAAGCGCAGGAAAAGATAGCGCGGCTGGTGGATGAGGAATGGCAGCGCACTGGCGGCAGGGGGATCACGGTCAACAAAATGAACCTGTTTCGCTACCTGCGTAACGAAAACGGATCCGAGAAATACAACCGCTATGTCATGCAGCTGGCCCCGGCCATTTCTGCAGTAATGCCAATTGAAATAGCGCGCGCCTACGGTCTGCGTTCTGGCAAGACTGAAGCGGAACTGGTGGCCGCGGCGATCAAAGAATGCGCTGAGGCGCACCAGGCAAAGTTGCATGGCGCGCCCCTGCAACGTCTGGAAAAAGAGATTTGGGAAGCTGCCACGTCGCTTTACGCGATGCTCCCGAAAGAAATATCAGAGCCAGCGCTGGCGCTGCTCAGCACCCTGGCGCCGCAGTGTTTTTGAAACGAGTTTTGACCAATGACCATTACGTCCGGGCAACCGGGCATCAGGAGTAACCATGGCCGCGCTGCCTTACATGCAACTTTACATTGCTGATTACCTGGCGGACACCATGCATTTGTCCACGGAGGAGCATGGTGCATATCTTCTCCTCATGTTCAATTACTGGCAAACGGGGAGATCTATACCAAAAAATCGTCTGGCGAAAATCGCGCGCGTTTCTGAGGCTCGCTGGATTGAGTTGGAAGCAGTTCTTAAAGAGTTCTTTGAGGACGATGGTGAAAGCTGGGTTCATTTGCGCATTGAGCGTGATATCGAAACAGTCGTTACTTCGCCCCGTGGGAAAAAATTACCAGGCGGGGATCCTCTCAAAGGATTTAATGGGTATGTCTACTTCATTAAAAACCCGGCCTCGGGGCTGATAAAGATTGGCTATTCAAAAAACCCATGGGCCCGCTTGTCTGAACTACGTAGGAACTACGGTAGTGAATTGACCGTAGTAGCTACGATAAAGACCGTAGAAAAGTCGGAAACCTCTATACACGCTGCCTTTGACCAATATCGGGTAGAAGGTGAATGGTTTGTTGAAAGTGAGTGTGTAAAAGCGGTCATTTTGGCAGTTGTAGCAGGTGAATTAACGACGGTAGATGCTACGCGTAGTTACGTAGATAACTACGGTAGTACACCTACGGCTACTACAAATACAGATCCAGATACAGATCTAAAAGAAAACCCAGAGAGAGATATACGCGAGCAAAACGAATTTTTCCCACCACTCGGAAAATTTCCGATCGCTGACGACTGGTTACCCAGCGCTGAATTTGTAGGTCAGGCGGCGCAGTGGGGGATCAATCTCGGAGATCAACCTGGATATACCGCAGTTGAGTTGCAGCAATTTCGAGACTACTGGAAATGCGAAGGGAAGGTTAAACACCACATTCAGTGGGAACAGACTTTCGCTGCCAGCCTGAAAACTTCACGCGCCAAAACAGCAGCCCCGACGCAGACCTCGCGCCGCCAGCCAGCTTTTGGCATTTCAACACCCGACACGGCGATCCCGCCGGGATTTAGGGGGTAACGATGAAATCAACAAGCGACATTCTGGGCCGTCTCCAGCGACTGATTCCGGCTGGTATTCAGCCGAAATTTACCAGCGCCGCAGAGCTAATGGCCTGGCAACAGGAAGAGGGCCGTAAGCGAGCTGCTGAACTAGAAAAGGAAAATCAGCGCGCACGCTCAGAGAAGATTTTTGGTCGGTCCGGTATTTGCGATCTGCACCGCAATTGCACGTTCGCGAATTATCAGGTGAACAACGACGGGCAAAAGCACGCGCTGTCACTCGCGAAAAGTTATGCGCAGAACTTCGGCAGTGGTTTCGCCAGCTTCGTTTTCAGCGGCGGTTGCGGTACCGGGAAAAATCACCTGGCGGCCGCAGTGGGTAACTTCCTGTTGCAACGCAATCACACCGTTCTGGTCGTGACTGTGCCCGATCTTATGCTGCGCACACGCAAATGCTACGACGAGGGCCAGTCCGAATCTGCACTTTTGGACGACCTTTGCAAAGTAGATCTGTTGGTGCTGGATGAAGTCGGTGTTCAGCGTGAAACCCGTAACGAGTGGGTATTGCTCAATCAAATTATCGATCGCCGCTTGGCGGCAATGAAACCTGTGGGGGTGCTGACCAACCTGAATTTTGACGAATTATCGAAAACCCTGGGCGAACGGGTAATGGACCGTCTGACCATGGATAACGGAATCTGGGTGAATTTTACCTGGGGGAGTTACCGCAAAAACGTGACCCATTTGCGGCTTGTGAAATAACCAATACGAGTTTTGACCAATGACCAGTAAAAAACGAATTACCCAATACGATCGCCTGGCTGTATTTGTCAGCAAAAACCCCGGGTGTACTGCGCCAAATGTTTGCGACGCATTTAACGCCGAGGCCGGTTCAGCTGGCGCGCAGCTGATTACGCTGATGGAGCGGGGCATTTTGACCCGCAAATATAACGGCACACATTACGAATACACCGTGGCGCCGGGCGCAGACATTCCAGATATCGAATTGCCGCAGCCAGAACAAAAAGCGGATCCCGCGCTGTTGGCGGCGGCGCTTGAAGAGGCACGGGGGCTGGAACAAGTCGGCCTCTGGCGCAGAGCCGCCACCAGGTACACCGAGATTATGCGCATCTGCTGCAACGGTGCCGAAATTTGGGACATAGCAAAGTTGCGCACTCGGTGTTTGAGAAAAGCCCGAACCCGGAGGGCGGCAGCATGCTGAAACCCAAGCAACAGGCAATCGTTGACTTTATGGCTGCCCAAAAAACGGTATCACCGCGTCAGGTTCGGCGGCTGTTGGCCTGCGACATCAAAGAGGCTTACGACCGTCTAAAGCGCCTGGCCATGGCAGGTATCGCCCGGAATGTTGGGAAAAAACGCCAACCGGAATACTGCCTGATTTTTGGCTGGGAAAAGCGGATTAAACCAGCGCCGGTGGTACGCGTAGTTAAACCCGTCGCGCAGGTTTGCCGGGAAAACTGGCAGGGATACCAGATTCACAAAATTATCGGGAGTGCGCAGAAATGAGTGAGCTGAATTACAACCCGGCAGACCCCGACAAAATGCAACTTCCGAAGGGTAAGACTTGCGGCGACTGCGCCCATATCCGTCGCTGCAAGGCAATTTACGGGCACACCGAAACTGATGCGTACTGCGACTGGTCGCCATCTCGTGCGGTTTTCGTTCAACCATCAAAAACCGAAGGTGATGCAGCATGATCCTGACCAACGAACAGATTCGAGCACCAAAAACGGCAGCTGAGATTATCGCCAACCAGTTGGAATATGCTCTGTCACTGGCCACACCCGGCCCACGGCACTTTGACGATAATTTGGGGCTGACTGTATCGAGCGATCGCTACCGTGACCTGACCGTTAAGCACGACAGTGGTCGCAATGGTGATAACGACATGCGTTTTATTGCCCTTTGCTCACCGGAGAACATCAAGGTGTTGCTGGACGAACGGCGGGCACTTCTGTCCGCGAGGCAAAAGCCGCTGGTGGATGGCATTTTTAAACCCGGTGATGCTGTTGGTGTTTTCAATATCGGCAATGAGTTTTGCCCCGACCACCTCGTTGCCTGGACTGTAAAAGGCCAGAACCTGCCTGCGGGGAATTACTGGCTGTACATCCACCAAGCGCCATCAATGCCTGACCAATCAGCCCTTGCTGATGCTATCGACGCGATCGTTAATGATGTCCTCTCCGTTGAAACAATCGCTACGACGGGAGCTATTAAGGCGCTATTCAGCATGAAAACCGGAGAGATGCGCCTTGCCGCTGCTGTTGCGCCATCAATCCCGGCAGCAGGAGGGGAGCGATGACAGAGCAGACGATTTTAGACATGTGCTGCGGTTCCCGCATGTTCTGGTATGACAAGCAGGACTCCCGCGCTGTTTTCTCTGACATACGGAAAGAAGAACACGAGCTTTGCGACGGGCGCCGGCTGGTTATCAACCCGGATGTCATCGCTGACTTCCGTGAACTGCCGTTCGCTGATGCATCGTTCCCGGTTGTGGTATTCGACCCGCCACACCTTGATCGCGTTGGTGATAACTCCTGGATGGGTAAAAAGTACGGGCGATTGAAAAAAAACACATGGCGTGACGACCTGCGCGCCGGTTTTGCTGAAGCATTTCGAGTGCTGCGGGCACACGGCGTTCTCATCTTCAAATGGAATGAAACCCAAATCCCAGTTAGCCAGATTCTGGCGTTGACAGATGTAAAGCCAGTCATTGGTCAGCGCACCGGAAAGAATGACAAAACCCACTGGATCATCTTCGTAAAGGGAGGTGCTGAGTGAGTGACGCATTACTCGAGTATGCCTGCGGTCGAATCAGCGAGCTGGAATCCCTGCTGCTGGTGGACGTTCCCGAGACTGTCTGGCCTGCTGAGGTTGCGCTGATCTACTCACAAGTTGAACGCGCCGGGGATCTCCCGGCGCACCACCAGCGCCGCCTGAAATTTCATATCAACCGCATGTGGCTTGAACGCTTGCCAGTGCCGGCAATCATTGAAGCTGCCAAATCGCTGGCCAATGCCATGGAGAAATACGCGTGAGAGAAATCATTGTTGATAATTTTGCTGGTGGTGGTGGGGCGTCTACCGGCATTGAACTGGCTACCGGCCGAAGCGTGGATATCGCTATCAACCACGACGAGAACGCCGTGGCGATGCATAGCACCAACCACCCGGACACGCTGCACTATTGCGAAAACGTGTATGACGTTAAACCAAAAGTAGCAACAGCTGGACGCCCCGTTGCGCTGGCGTGGTTCAGTCCAGACTGCAGACATTTTTCGAAAGCAAAAGGAGCGAAACCAGTCGAGAAAGCAATCCGTGGGCTGGCGTGGGTAACTCTTCGCTGGGGGCTGGATGTTGATCCTCGTGTGATGACGCTGGAAAACGTCGAAGAGTTTAAAACGTGGGGGCCGCTGCTTGCGGCAGAAATGCGCCCTGATCCAGATCGCGTCGGCGAAACATTCCGGGCATTTGTCGGCATGCTGACAACCGGAATCCCGGCGAATCATCCGGCTCTGGCCGAATGCTGCGAATTTCTGAATATTTCACTTGATAGCGAGGATGCCGCACGACTGGTAAAAGGCCTAGGTTACGCTGTTGAGTATCGTGAGTTGCGCGCATGTGATTATGGAGCGCCGACAATCCGTAAGCGGTTCTTCATGGTGATGCGCCGGGATGGGCAGCCCATAGCGTGGCCGAAAGCCACCCACGGGGATCCGAAAACAGCCGCGGTTAAATCAGGTGAGTTGAAACCGTGGAGAACGGCGGCGGAGTGTATCGACTGGAGTATTCCGTGCCCGTCGATTTTTGACCGTAAAAAATCGCTGGCGGTGAACACTATGCGCCGGATTGCGCGGGGCATTGAGCGTTTCGTCGTGAACAGCGCCACGCCGTTTATCGTGAAGTGCAACCACACCAGCACCAAAACGAGCTACGACTGTTTCCGTGGGCAATCGCTCGCTGAGCCGGTGCAGACGATAACGAAAAAGCACGGTTTTGCTGTGGCGGTACCGCACCTGACGAAATTCCGCACCGGGGCAACCGGGCAGGCAGTCACCGAACCGGTACCGACGGTCACCGCTGACACATCAAAACGCCCGGGTGGTAACGGCCATGCCCTTGGTTTAGTTGAAGCAGCTCTAACACCGTTCCTGGCTGGTAATGGCGGCAGTGAATACCAGGCGAAGCCTCGCCCACTGGATAAGCCAGCTCACACCATTCTGAAAGAATCCCGAGCGTGTGTCGTTGCGCCGGTAATCGCCCGGCAGTTCGGCAACAGTGTTGGTCACCGTGCTGACGAGCCGAGCGCAACAATCACCGCTGGTGGGGGCGGTAAATCGCAGTTGGTGGCCGCGAACCTGATCAAACATTACGGGGGTAATTATACGGGTCCGGGAATTGGCGCTGATGAACCGACGCACTCAGTGACGACGGTAGACCATCACGCATTGCTTACGTCGCACCTGGTTATTTTGCGCGGCACCTGCAAAGACGGGCGTGTGGTCGACGAGCCAGCGCCGGGGTTAACTGCTGGTGGTCAGCATGTGGGTGAGGTGCGTACACTGCTGGCGGCCAACGATTATGACGAACGCCGGGCAGACCAGGTAGCAGAATTCCTGCATGAATACGGTATTAGTGAATTCGTGACGATTGGGGGCGTAGTCTATCGAATTGTCGATATTGGCATGCGCATGCTGCAACCGGCTGAGCTTTACCGCGCCCAGGGCTTCCCGGACTGGTACATCATTGACCGGGATTATCGCGGGGTGAAATATGCCAAAGACAAGCAGGTGGCACGGTGCGGCAATGCTGTACCGCCCCATTTCGCAGAGGCACTGGTTAGGGCTAACTTGTTAGAGCTTTGTATCAACGAAAACGCAGCTTGAAGAGTTGAGTAATGGCGTTGTGAAGCGGCATTACTCAAACTGTTGTTGCCAACCATGAGGGTGTGGAAAAAGACCATATAAGTAATTGAGATTGTGTCTGCAGCAATACTAGTAGCGTATCCTATCAAACACTTCTAAAAAACTTCATTACTTTAACCCATCAATCAAACCTTGAAATTCAACCACTGGATTTCCTGAAATTCTCAGAAGACCTTTCAAAAACTTTACATCAGATTGGCTAAATTTGTAATCTGTATTGGTTGATAATTTGTCAATGGCATTTTTGATAATTTCTAATGGTAAGGCAAGCATCGCATGATCGCTATCAAAGCAATAAGTATGTTGCGTATCTAGAATATATTCCTTGATTAATATCTGCAGCCCAACAGAAGCTTTATTAAAAATAGCTGGTTTTCCCGGCTCACTAAAACGGCCATTTTTGTAATTTGCTTGCTCTCTTTGTGACATTAACCATTCGAAAGGTTCCTCCATGTCTATTTCTTGCGTAACGAAAGGGCTGGATGCATTGTATTTCTTGAAAAGGGACATTACTAATTTATGTGTTGTTCCCTTGGCCTTAACTGGATGCTCACCCTGTCTAACCTTTATAGAGTAGCCCTTTGTTCCGACATAGAATATACAACACCCATCTAAGGAGAGTATTGAACGCAAAGCATAGAACGCACAATAATATAGCTTTACAGTGGACCAGCTAAAAAAACCTCCTTGAATGCCTTTTATTGCCTCGGCATATGATATGAGAGCAGAGTAAAGATAATTAATTGCATCATTTTTAAGGCATTTGTCTAGCTCAGTAGTGATTGGGCCTGTTAAGATGCAATTATTAATCGAATCTATATTGACTTGATTAATATTAAATTTTAGGTTTATGCATTCCTGAGCGTGGTGCATTAGAATCTAAGCTCCTTTTGCTCCACTTTAGGTTCGAAAGATTTATCTAATCTTTCAATAACTACTCTTATAGCTTCCTTACCTGATTTCTTACTTACTTCATCTTGTTTTATCAATCCATTCTGCCTGATATTCAATACTTCCTCTATAGTTAATTGTTCAAAAGAATTTTTTTGTGTGCAGTAGGGGATGATTTTTGTAACATAGAATTCGCAAGCTGCACTGAAACCAGCAGCATATTGAAATGCGTTGAAGTTTGAATCCCAATCCTCTTGATACTCGTTAGCTATAGCTGAAAAGTAATTGTAGAAACATTTGAACTGAAGAGATAATTCAGTAATGCCGATTTGCTCAAAAATTGCTTTTTCTTCAACGAGGGGTTTTATCGCGCTTACAGCAGTGGAAAGTGCAATACCCCCTTTGCGTCTTTTCTCGCCAGGAAATTTAATTTTTCCGAAATAAGGAGATGATTCCTCTTTGTTTAGATATTCCGCAATATCCCTCGCTCTTGACGAGGCGGGGTCGAGAGTAGTGTCTGAACTTATGCCATACAGATCATAAACAAGGCTGCGGGGAGCAGGTTTTTGCTCAGTGTTGATTGCTAAAAATATATCCGCACATTCTTTTGTTGATAAGTTCAGATAAATTACAACTGGTATTTGCAAGTCTTCTAACGATGGGTCTTCTTTTATTGCTGCTTTGATTCCAGCAACTCGGTGTTGACCATCAATTATTTGAGCTGAACGAGATTTCATCTCAAACTCGATTGATGTGTCTTTGATTTCAATATTATCTTGAATTGTCCAGTTAAGTACAATCGCGGCAGGGAAATCCCCCCCAGATAAAACAAACTCTTTAATACCTTTGATTCTTCTTTCAATTAAAATTCGTTGAACTGCCCCGACTTCATCGTCTACCCCTCTGACTGCAGTATAAGTGATCTCACTCAATGTTTTTGCAGACATAGTAGTCAGTATAAAATCTCTATGCTTTTGACTAATTTTTATGATCTGATTAATAATCACAAGCTCACCTTTTTGTTATGAGATAGGTAATCGTAATGTCGATATGGGTGCATTTTTAGTATGTTTATTATCAGATATGTATTTGTTAGTAAAGAGAATATTTCAGCGCAATTAGTCTTTATAGCATTTTTACCCAGTGGCAAGGCAATAAATTGTTTAAAAAATGAGCTCCGCATGCATTTGATGTCCCGCTAAACATGCAAGTTATTGCTCTTTAAAACATTCACAGCTTGATAAAATGAGTAATCCCTGATGTTTCTCATCCGATGTTTTGACTTAGATACAGTTTAGCGCGATCAGGTTGAGGAGTGATGAATTCTGAACACACCGTAATGCATACGTTATGCTGAGTTACGTAAAATCAACCAGTTAATCGCAAATCTCCTGTCTTTCATACGAAACTTAGTTTTAGGTGTGGATAAAATTTTCATAAATATCATTAATTTATTTTGCATTGATTAATATCCCTCTTTAAAATACTGTATATATCAGGGTCTTCCCCGATTATGGTGGGAAGACTCAGAACGCCATATTCAGCTTCCCGTAGTGGAACATCACTCCCAGTTTG
>NZ_CBFFRJ010000053.1:0-33615 GCF_965644225.1 Phytobacter sp. V91
AGTCAGTCCGTTAATTGCACTGACTTAATTAGATCAAAGTCCCGGCCTCACGGCCAGGACTTTGTCAGCAGTCTGAGGCCGCTTTCGCGGCCTCTTATTTACTCTAACACCCTGTATTACAGCAGTGCTTTTGCTTTCGCGACCACGTTGTCGACGGTGAAGCCGAACTCTTCGAACAGTTGCTCTGCCGGAGCAGATTCGCCGAAGGTGGTCATGCCGACGATAGCGCCATTCAGGCCGACGTATTTGTACCAGGAGTCAGCGATAAGCGCCTCCACGGCTACACGAGCAGACACCGCTTTTGGCAGCACAGATTCACGGTACGCCGCATCCTGTTTGTCGAACGCGTCGGTCGACGGCATGGACACCACGCGCGCCTTCACCCCTTCCGCCGTCAGTTTTTCCCACGCGGCAACCGCCAGCTCAACTTCTGAACCGGTAGCGATGAAAATCAGCTCCGGCTGGCCGTTGCTGTCTTTCAGCACATAACCGCCACGGGCGATGTTCGCCAGCTGCTCTGCGCTGCGCTCCTGCTGCGCCAGGTTCTGACGGGACAGAATCAGCGCCGTCGGGCCGTCGGCACGCTCAACGCCGTATTTCCACGCAACAGCAGATTCCACCTGGTCACACGGACGCCATGTGCTCATGTTCGGCGTCACGCGCAAGGATGCCACCTGCTCCACCGGCTGGTGCGTCGGGCCGTCTTCGCCCAGACCAATGGAGTCGTGGGTGTAGACCAGCACCTGACGCTGTTTCATCAGCGCCGCCATACGTACCGCGTTACGCGCATATTCCACAAACATCAGGAAGGTGGAGGTGTACGGCAGGAAGCCGCCGTGCAGGGAGACACCGTTGGCAATCGCGGTCATACCGAACTCACGCACGCCGTAGTGAATGTAGTTCCCGGCCGCGTCTTCGTTAATCGCTTTCGAGCCGGACCAGAGAGTCAGGTTGCTCGGAGCCAGGTCAGCGGAGCCGCCGAGGAATTCCGGAAGCAGCGGGCCAAAGGCTTCAATCGCATTCTGGGACGCTTTACGGCTGGCGATTTTCGACGGATTCGCCTGCAGTTTCGCGATAAATTCGTTCGCTTTCGCATCGAAGTCGGATGGCAGTTCACCGCTCATACGACGGGTGAATTCCGCCGCCAGCTCCGGGAAGGCTTTCGCATAAGCCGCGAACTTGTCGTTCCATGCCGCTTCTTTCGCAGCACCGGCTTCTTTTGCATCCCACTGAGCATAGATGTCAGACGGGATTTCAAACGCCGGGTGTTTCCAGCCAAGCGCTTCGCGGGTCAGGGCGATTTCTGCATCACCCAGCGGCGCGCCGTGGGAGTCGTGGGTGCCCTGTTTGTTCGGCGAGCCGAAACCGATAATGGTTTTGCACATCAGCAGGGACGGCTTGTCGGTGACCGCTTTCGCCGCTTCCACTGCGCGTTTAATCGCGTCGGCATCGTGACCGTCCACGCCGCGCACCACGTGCCAGCCGTAGGCTTCAAAGCGGGCGGCGGTGTCGTCGGTGAACCAGCCTTCAACGTGACCGTCGATGGAGATACCGTTGTCGTCATAGAAGGCGACCAGTTTGCCAAGCGCGAGCGTGCCCGCCAGGGAGCAGACTTCGTGGGAGATACCTTCCATCATGCAGCCGTCGCCCATAAAGGCATAAGTACTGTGGTCAACAATGTCATGGCCCGGACGGTTGAACTGCGCCGCCAGGGTTTTCTCGGCAATCGCCATGCCCACGGCGTTGGCAATACCCTGACCCAGCGGACCGGTGGTGGTTTCCACGCCTGCGGTGTAACCCACTTCCGGGTGACCCGGGGTTTTGGAATGCAGCTGACGGAAGTTTTTCAGCTCGTCAATCGGCAGGTCGTAACCGGTGAGGTGTAGCAGGCTGTAAATCAGCATTGAACCGTGGCCGTTGGACAGCACGAAACGGTCGCGGTCTGCCCATGCCGGGTTCTGCGGGTTGTGGTTCAGGAAATCACGCCACAGGACTTCGGCGATGTCTGCCATACCCATCGGGGCTCCCGGGTGACCGGATTTGGCTTTCTGTACCGCGTCCATGCTCAGCGCACGAATGGCATTGGCAAGCTCTTTACGTGAGGACATTTTGACTCCAGATCGGACTGTTAAAGGCCATGCCCGGAACGACTTGACTACAGCGCGTTATGGGCTACGCCGGAAAAAAGTGCCAACAATGTAACCCAAGCGACAAAACATGTACATGGAGCATCCTTTTGCAGGTTAAGAAATCTCTGGAAGCTGCTCGTACGTTGCGCAATGGGCTCGCTCGCTTGTCGTTCTATTCTTTATAATTATGCATCTGCCCCGGTTCGATCGTTGCCGGCGCATTATCAGAATTATGAATCAACCTGCGTGGAAGATAAGAGATGAAAATTCGCCCGGCTTTACTTGCTTTAGCCACCGCCACTCTGCTGGCAGGCTGTCAGAATATGGACTCCAGTGGTTTTTTGACCTCCGGCGCGGAAGCCTTTCAGGCTTATACGCTGAGCGACGACCAGGTCAAAACCCTGAGTGACGAAGCCTGTAAGCAGATGGACAGTAAAGCAACCATTGCCCCGGCCAATAGCCAGTACAGCCAGCGTCTGGGGAAAATCGCCAGCGCGCTGGGGGACAATATCAATGGTCAGCCGGTGAACTACAAAGTGTATGTGGCAAAAGATGTTAACGCATTCGCCATGGCCAATGGCTGCATCCGTGTCTATAGCGGTCTCATGGATATGATGAATGATAATGAGGTTGAGGCGGTGATCGGTCATGAAATGGGTCACGTTGCGCTTGGCCACGTTAAGAAGGGAATGCAGGTTGCTTTAGGCACCAATGCCGTGCGCGCAGCCGCCGCGTCTGCGGGGGGCGTGGTGGGAAGTCTTTCGCAATCCCAGCTAGGCGATCTGGGGGAGAAACTGGTGAATTCGCAGTTCTCGCAGCGTCAGGAGTCCGAAGCGGATGATTATTCCTATGACCTGTTGCGCAAACGCGGCATTAGCCCGCTGGGGCTGGCCACCAGCTTTGAAAAACTGGCAAAACTCGAAGAAGGCCGCCAGAGTTCGATGTTTGACGATCACCCGGCCTCTGCCGAACGTGCGCAACACGTTCGCGACAGACTGGCGGCAGACGGTATTAAGTAATTTCGCTCCCCACGCCTGACATCACCGCAAAGAGATGCTGTTGTTTGCCGGTGCTGAGGCATAAAAAAACGGCTTCCACTCGGGAAGCCGTTTTTTTAATATCCGATAAATTATCGTGTAGTCGCATTCAGCGGAACTTCTGCATCCGGCTCGTGAGTGATGCGGTTACGCAGATCGCGGCGAATAAGCTCGATCGACCAGAACCAGAAGATATGTCCTACCAGCTCAGAGATATACTCATCTGCCGGAATATTAGCCAGTGATGGCGTTAAGCCCAGCAACGGGAAGGAGATCCAGTGCACGGCGATGGTGGCGACAATACCCGCCCAGACACCCTGCCATAATTTAACCTTAGGAAAGACCTCAGCGACAATGCAATACCCGATGGCAAACACCAGCGAGAATATAATATGTGTCACCATTACCGGGTTAATAATATGCTCAGAAAAGGTATAAACTGTATGCGTTGGGTCAATGCCGAGATAGTCGCGTAAAAACAGATACGGCGGGTTAAATTCATCACGTCCACCCGTGAAGGTCCTCGGCGGCAGTGGTACTTCAGCGCCCCATTTTACAAATGCAGATAATACACCTGAAATGATCCCTACCAACAGCGCGACACCATAGCGACGACGTCCTGGGTTTGTCTGTACAAAAAAATCCTTGATAGCCATATATATACCAGTTAATTACGTTTCTTTACGTTCAATTATTCTGGCGCTTTATCCCGGCAATACATTGATCTTAATCATCAATCATTCACTCTGGATAATTTCTCCATATTTTAATGATGGCTTCCTGAAATATTAAGAAATACTACTACCTTATCAGGCAGGAATAATTAACTTTACTTTCATTATAAAAGCACGTACAGCAGGAAAGAATCTGCTAATAATAACAGCAGTGATTCTTGTATATGCGATTTAATTATAATTTTGAAAAGACGTTTTGATATTTAATTTATCATCAGACAATTTATAATAATTGCCTGAAATATGAACTTTGCCGGGATTAATATTTAGCCAGCGCTAACTCGTTACGGAAATACTGCTGCGCAACACCTGCGCAGCAGTAGCAGAGCCGATTACTCGTCTTCCAGATAGGTATAGCCGTACAGGCCGGCTTCAAACTCTTCGAGGAACTGTTGCTGAAGTGCGTCATCCAGACCGGTCTGTTTCACCTGGTCGCGGAACTGCGTCAGCAGAGTTTTCGGATCGAGCTGCACATATTCCAGCATATCCGCCACGGTATCCCCTTCATCCGACAGTTCCACTTCCACGCTGCCGTCAGGGAAGACGAACACGTCTACCGCTTCCGTATCGCCGAACAGGTTATGCATGTTGCCGAGAATTTCCTGGTATGCGCCAACCATAAAGAAGCCGAGCATCGGTGGATTTTCCGGATCGTATTCCGGCATCGGCATGGTGGTCGCAATACCGTCGCCATCGACATAGTGATCGATAGCACCATCGGAGTCGCAGGTGATATCCAGCAGCACCGCGCGGCGTTCCGGTGGCTTATTCAACCCTTCCAGCGGCATAACCGGGAACAGCTGATCGATACCCCAGGCATCCGGCATCGACTGGAACAGGGAGAAGTTGACGTACATTTTGTCCGCCATACGCTCCTGCAATTCGTCGATAATCGGCCGGTGCGCACGATTGCTCGGATCCAGTTGCTTCTGCACTTCGTGGCACATGTTCAGATACAACTGCTCCGCCCATGCGCGTTCCTGCAAGCTGAATGTGCCGGAGGAGTAGCCGATGTGAATATCATGCAAGTCCATCTGGCTGTCATGCAGCCATTCGCGCAGGGAACGGTGGGTACCCGGCTCGTGCATCTCCTGCCAGGTCTCCCACATGCTTTGCAGCGCGCGCTGGGCATCGGCTGCGGGTGGCGTCGCTTCGGTGTATTCGTTGCGCTCCACGCCGATGATGTTCGACACCAGCACGGTATGGTGCGCGGTAACCGCACGACCAGATTCGGTGATCACCGTAGGGTGCGGCAGACCGTTCTCTTCGCAGGCATCGCCAATCGCCCAGATGATATTGTTGGCATATTCGTTCAGGCCATAGTTCACCGAACAGTCAGACTGTGAACGGGTACCTTCGTAGTCCACGCCCAGGCCGCCGCCGACATCGAAGCACTGAATGTTCACGCCCAGCTTGTGCAGCTCAACGTAGAACCGCGCTGACTCACGAACGCCGGTGGCGATATCGCGAATGTTGGCCATCTGCGAACCGAGATGGAAGTGCAGCAGTTGAATGCTGTCCAGCCGTCCGCGCTCACGCAGCATTTCCACCAGTTGCAGAACCTGGTTTGCCGCCAGCCCGAATTTGGATTTCTCACCGCCGGAAGACTGCCATTTACCGGAGCCTTGCGAGGCCAGACGCGCGCGGACACCGAGACGCGGGATCACGTTCAGGCGTTCGGCTTCATCAAGCACAATGGCGATCTCTGACATCTTCTCGATGACCAGATAGACCTTATGGCCCATCTTCTCGCCGATCAGCGCCAGACGGATGTATTCACGGTCTTTGTAGCCGTTACAGACAATCACCGAGCGGGTCATACCGGCATGGGCCAGTACGGCCATCAGTTCCGCTTTCGAACCGGCTTCCAGCCCCAGCGGTTCACCCGAATGAATCAGTGATTCAATCACGCGGCGATGCTGGTTCACCTTGATCGGATAAACCAGGAAATAATCACCGTTATAGCCGTAGGATTCGCGCGCACGTTTGAACGCGGCGTTAATCGAGCGCAGGCGATGTTGCAGAATCTGCGGGAAGCAGAACAGCGCGGGCAGACGTTGCCCCTGGGCTTCACGTGCTTTCACCAACTGAGCAAGATCGACACGTGCCTCTGGAACGTCAGGATCCGGGCAAACACTGATGTGGCCCAGTTCGTTAACGTCATAGTAGTTATTGCCCCACCATGCAATATTGTAAGTACGTAGCATCTTGCTGGCATCCTCGGAGCTCATCGCAACCTCCTGCATGGAACGTAGTACACCCTGTTCGCCTGCTGACGAAGGCGAAAATGAAGACATGTCGTCAGACATAGCGAACCTCAACTCCTGGTAATAGTGTAAAACAGTTAACTACTATCACAATGTTACATTGCGATAACAACCCATAAGCAGCCTGATTTTCCAGCATAAAATGCTGAATCGCAGACTGTGCGACCGGTTTCTTTGTCATATTCATTGTAAAACACGTGACCGAACTTAAGTATGACGGTTCGGCGAAACCACGAGAAAACTCCTGGATTAACAGGAGAGCCCTTGTTCAGTCGTCACTGTGCCGTACCGGCCCGGGAGTCCTGAGAAGCGCCGAAATGGGTATAACATCGGCAGGTTTGCAGATTAGATTTGCGGATTGCGGGGAATGTATATGCGTCAGAACGACGCCACAGATTCTGCTTAAAGCAACGGTTCATTATCTCGTATCACCTCCACGCAGATCATTCACGATATGCGACAAGCCAAAGCCATAAATTGCTTAACCCGGCTGGAAGTGGCAACACGGGACCCCGTGTGCTTTTTATATAAGCCGCGCGCCGCGTTTTATACCGACTACGGGGTGAAAATGCAAAATAAAAAAATACCTTTACGGCACTGACAGGAAAAATTTCTGTAACCATTTCAGTCAGTATGTGCGGGACATCAAAAAACAGTGGAAATCGGCTTAAGAATTAACCTAGAATAGCCATCCAGATGTTAATCCATCCATACTGATTAACACTTAGACAGCCGTGCCTTTACCTGCACGACCTTGCGGAAAATACCGCAAAGGCAACCCGGCACGCTGTCCAGGCCAACCGAATTACTCCAGGTGAAAACAGAACATGGCAAAACACCTTTTTACGTCTGAGTCCGTTTCAGAAGGGCATCCTGACAAAATTGCTGACCAAATTTCCGACGCCGTGCTGGATGCGATCCTTGAACAGGATCCGAAAGCGCGCGTTGCCTGTGAAACCTATGTAAAAACCGGCATGGTGCTGGTCGGTGGTGAAATCACCACCAGTGCATGGGTGGATATCGAAGAGATCACCCGTAATACCGTTCGCGAAATCGGCTATGTCCATTCTGATATGGGCTTCGACGCTAATTCCTGCGCCGTACTGAGCGCCATTGGTAAACAATCTCCGGACATCAACCAGGGTGTTGACCGTGCTGACCCACTGGAACAGGGCGCCGGTGACCAGGGTCTGATGTTTGGTTATGCGACCAACGAAACCGACGTGCTGATGCCAGCGCCTGTCACCTATGCTCACCGTCTGGTTGAACGTCAGGCTCAGGTGCGTAAAAACGGCACCCTGCCGTGGCTGCGCCCGGATGCAAAAAGCCAGGTCACTTTCCAGTATGACGACGGCAAAATCGTTGGCATCGATGCGGTAGTGCTGTCCACCCAGCACGCTGAAGATATCGACCAGAAATCGCTGCAGGAAGCGGTGATGGAAGAGATCATCAAGCCGGTTCTGCCGACCGAATGGCTGAATGCATCAACCAAATTCTTTATCAACCCGACTGGCCGTTTTGTTATCGGCGGCCCGATGGGCGACTGCGGTCTGACCGGTCGTAAGATCATCGTTGATACCTACGGCGGCATGGCACGTCACGGTGGCGGCGCGTTCTCCGGTAAAGATCCGTCTAAAGTTGACCGTTCTGCGGCATACGCTGCACGTTATGTGGCAAAAAACATCGTTGCTGCTGGCCTGGCTGACCGTTGTGAGATTCAGGTTTCCTACGCCATCGGCGTGGCAGAACCGACCTCCATCATGGTTGAAACCTTCGGCACCGAAAAAGTGCCTGCTGAACAGCTGATCCAACTGGTGCGCGAGTTCTTCGATCTGCGCCCTTACGGTCTGATTCAGATGCTGGATCTGCTGCACCCAATCTACAAAGAAACCGCAGCATACGGTCACTTTGGTCGTGAACATTTCCCATGGGAAAAAACCGACAAAGCCGCCCAACTGCGTGAAGCCGCCGGTCTGAAATAACACTCTGACCTGTATGCTTTAAAGGCCAGCCTCGTGCTGGCCTTTTCGTTTTCTGGCATAAAAAGATGATTTACCCATACCTTTTTATTATTTTCATTTGAAACATGATAATGATAATTATTGTGTTAACATCCAGTTATCCTTTAGTAAAAAAACATGTATGCCCATGTATTTTAAGGGACTAACAGAAATTTCACCGTTAGTGCTTTGCGCCTCCCGTACCGGCATACACCCTGATGATTAGGAACCCTCATGGATCACATTGTTTACGTGGTGGACGACGATCATTCTGTCAGGCAGGCGCTGGTCAACCTGCTCAAAGCGGAGGATTACCGGGTCGCCGATTTCTCCTCAGCAGACGACTTTCTGGCCCACCCGTTCTCGCCGCAGCCCGGCTGTCTGATCCTGGATATGAATATGCCGGAAGTAGGCGGTTTTGATGTGACCGAGGCACTGGCCCGGCTTGGCCATGTCATCCCGGTTATTTTTCTGACCGGATTTGGCACTATTCCCTTGTCAGTAAAGGCGATGAAAGCGGGCGCCTATGAGTTTATGACCAAGCCTGCCGTCCCGGGGTTACTGCTCCAGGCGGTTGCCGGAGCGCTAAAACTCGCGGAAAAAAACCTTGATGATTCGCAGGAAATCCACACCCTGACGGCGCTGTATGACTCCCTGACGCCGCGTGAAAAAGAGGTATTCCAGCTGGCAATCGGCGGGCTGTTAAATAAACAAATCGCCATGGCGATGGGGGTGAGCGAAATCACCGCCAAAGTGCACAAAAAGCGGGTGATGGAGAAAATGCAGGTGCGCTCCCTGACGGATCTGGTCAGAGCCGCCGACCGGCTAAATATCCAAAAAACCCTGAGCCGTTAGGTCAAAAACCGTCACTCTTCTTCACTATGCGTCGGCAATATGAATGTAAACAGGCTGCCGTACGGCTCAAGAGGTTCGGCGGTCAGTTTCCCTTGGTGCTTTTCAATAATGCCGTAGCTGATGCTTAGCCCCATGCCCATCCCCTGTTCCTTGGTTGTGTAGAAAGAGTCAAACAATCTCTCCTGCACCTCTTTGCTCAGTCCTGTCCCCGTATCGGCGATCGCAAGACGGATCTGCCCCGGCCCGGGGTTATCAGAGCTGACGGTAAGCGCTAAGTGTCGGTCATCGATCCCGGCCATCGCATCGATAGCATTGACGATCAGATTCAGTAACACCTGCTGTATCTGCACGCTGTCGCCGAAGATAAACGTCTCCTCAGCATTCAGATGGTAATGCAGCGCAATCTGCTGGCGTTCCAGTTCACTGCGCGATAACGCCACAATGCGATACACCAGGTGATGCAGATTGATGCGGGTACAGCTCGCGGTTTGGTTGCGGGTCAACGCCTGCAAACTGCGGATAATATTCCCGGCACGCTCTCCCTCACTGATGATCTCCTCAATACTGCTGCGCGCATTGGCAAGCATCGGCGGTTCGCGGTTCATCCAGCGCAGACTGGCCCCGGCATTGGCGACAATCGACATCAGCGGCTGATTAATCTCGTGGGCGATAGAGGCGGTCAACTGCCCGACGGTCGTGGCCCGGGAAACACGGGCAAGATCGGCCTGCGCCACCCGCACCGCATCTTCGGATAAACGGCGGGCGGTAATGTCGGTGATCACGCCAAAATACTCCGCGACGTTGGTCTCATAGCCCACCGGGTTGCCGACCCCCAGAATGTAGCGACAGTCGCCGTCCGGGCGGAAAATGCGAAACTCCGCGCGCATAGAGACACCGTTACGCACGCTGTCATTCACCAGCGTATTGATACGCTGAAAATCCTCCGGGTGAACAAGGGTCATAAAATCGGCCATCGACAGAGTACGTTGCTGCTCAGGCAGCCCCAGGATCCGCGCATATTCGTCGGAGACAAACATCACATCCTGTTCCAGTTCCCAGCGCCAGGTGCCGGTATTACTGATTTTCTCCCCCAGCATCAGCGAGGTCTGGCTGGTGCGCAGCTCTTTCTCCGCCCGGCGGCGCTGGACGTTCTCTTCCACCAGTTCGGCATACAGGCGAGCCGTTTCCAGCGACACGGCAGCCTGCGCGGCCAGCATTCTGACGATCCTGGAATGTTCAGCGGTAAAAATCTCCGGCATCACTCGATTTTCCAGATACAACACCCCGACCAGTTTTCCCTGCTTGTGCATCGGTACGCACAAAATCGCCGCCCCGGAAGTCACCAGATACGGATCCTGGCTGAACGGGCCAAAGAGTTCCGGTTTGCTGATGCGGATCTCCTGACCGGTGCGCATAACGGCTGCCAGCACTGACAGCGGCATATCCGTTGCCGTCGGACGCTCCCGGACAACCTCGACTTTCACCCCTTCTGAGGAGGTTTCGGCCCAGGCCTGGGTTTCCGCAAGCGTATTGTCGATAATGCGGATCAACAACCCACGCTGCGCCCCTGCCCGCTCGAGCAGGATAGTCATCAGCGTATTAATCAGCCGATCAAGGTCAATTTCCTCTGTCATGGCGCGCACCGCTCGCAGCACGCTCTCAAGGTCATGCGCCACCTCATTTTGCGCAAACGCGATAGTGTCATAGGGCGAACGCTGATCGGAAGGCGCCAGGTAAGGATACTGACGTTCGAGGTGGCGCACTTTCGCTATCGCCCCCCAGCGGTGCCAGGCCGCAAAGGCATTGCGGAAATAACCTTCGGCCGCCGTCACCCAGCCGGTGGCTTTGGCAAAGCGCCCGGCCAGCTCGCAGGCGAGGCCATTCATCGGATGACATTCCGACTCCTCCGACAGCGCTATCGCCTGTTCATATTGCGCAATGGCCGTCTCGTTATCCCGATCAAGCCTTGCCAGTTCGGCGCGAACCAGCGCCGCCTTATCGGCAAAGGTGGCGGGGTTATGTCCGGCCCAGCGGGCAATGTGTTGATAATGTTCAGTAAGCTTTTCCCGCTGATCCGCCGTGATCTCCTCCGGCGACAGGCTCAAAGCCTGCGAAAGCGCGCTGTAGAAATGGTAATCCAGCAAATGGATGTAACCTGGCACCATGCCTGCGACGGGCGTGGCCTTCGCTAAACACCGGGAAGCATCCGCGTATTCTCCCGCCATAAAATGCGCCATTCCCCGATAAAGCCAGAACCAGAAAATGGCCAGCGGTATCGGCTGACTTTCACGATGGTTGGTCACCTTCAACAGCGTATCGGCAAACAGATTGTGACCGCTAAAGGTCCCCGACGAGGCACTGCGCAGATGATTGACGTACAGACGCTGGATGGAGAGCATGATTTCCACATCCGGGAAGTGCAGTTTACGCACAAAGCCCAGCCCGCCCTCAATGGTGCTCAACACCCCATCCAGATGATCGCCACGAGTGAGGAAGTTCATCGTCTGATGACGCAGTACAAAGCAGGCAGCGGTGAGATCGCCGTGATCCACCGAAGCAGTAAAGCAGGCCTTGGCATGTTCTATTGCCGTGCTGAGCGGCTTCACCCAGGCGCTACACAGATCGACCGCCAGCCAGGTACGTCCGGTAAACTGGGTCAGCTGGTGGTCACTCACCAGAGAGTGCCCCAGCAGCGTGTAAACATAACCCTTTTCGTACTGATGATAACGACAACCGATCATCACGCCATACCACGCCAGCGCCGTGGTGCATGCCCCGCTCAGCCCATGTTCCAGGCTCATCAACATAATTCTGGCGAGTAAAATGAAGTGCAGACGCGGGCTGGCAAACGCGGAGAACATGCTGGCGCTCAGCATCAGGTTCATGATGGCTTCCACATCAGGATCCTCGATGAGGGTCAGTTGCCTGAAATGTTGCTCCGGCGCATCTCCTAAACGCGTTTCAAGGGCCTGCCAAAGCTCATCGCACTCGGTATCCGTCGGGTTTCGGCTCAGGTGGATACCGAACACGGGCAGCCAGGCCAGCGACGTTTCCAGCGCCAGGCTCATGTCAGACTGACGCATATGCACTTCCGCCAGCATGCCTGCCGCCATCGCTTTTTGCTGCAGGCTGCCCGGTGCTGCCATCAGTTGATGACAGAGCGTCAGCGCAGCGGGAAGATTCCCCTGCAGGAACTCGCACTCTGCCTCTTCAAACGCAAGGGAAAAGTTCTCCTCAGTCGCACTGGCCTGCGAATCACCCGGCAGGCACTTCGCCGTGCGCAGATAGCGCACCGCCGAGGCATAATCCCCGGTTAAGCGTGCGCGTTGCGCCGCCAGTCGACAGACCGCGCGATAGTGGTCGCGTTGCGGCGACAAACGTACCCGATCGATGGCCGATGTAATATGGTGCACCGCGAGAAAGAGATGCTCGCTGCTGTCGTCCTGCGCCGCCGCATCGGTTAACAGACGGGCAGCCACAAAATTCAGGCGGCTCACCTCTTCGGCGTCAAGCAGGGCCAGGGCTGCGTCGTGCACCCGATCGTGGGTAAAGCGGTAGTGTTCAGCAGAGAGGCCAATCAGCCTTGCCGCCACGGCGGGTTGCAACTGTTGATGCAATTGCTCCGGCGCTATCTCCAGTACCTGACAGAGCAATGCCGGCCCCACGCAGGCCAGACAGCCCAGCAATGTGCGCGTCTGCAACGGCATTTCAGCCAGCTGTTGCAGCACCAGACTCGCCACGTTTTCCGTGTAGCTGTGCGAGCGAATTGCCTCTAAATCGTAATGCCACTTGCCATATTCTTTATGATGGGTAATCAGGCCATCTTTGAAGATGCGCTGGAAAAACTCATGGGTAAAGAGAGGATTACCGTCCGTTTTTTCATGGATCAGCGCCGCCAGTTCGCCCAGGCCGGAGGCGCGTGTTTGCAACATATTCGCCAGCCAGCGGGACACCGCTTTGACGCTCAACGGCTCCGGGCGCAGTTCAAGGCGATAGCGGGCACGGGCGCGTAACGCCGACAGCAGATCCTGCTCGCCAGAGTCTGGGAAGGTGTCCGTATCAGAACAGGAAACCACCACCAGCAGCGGCAGTGATTCACTGCTGCTGAGCAAGTACTCCAGCAATTGCAGGCTGGCCTGGTCAATCCAGTGAATGTCGCCAATCAGCAGCACCAGTGGGCAATCCGGGGTGGCAAACGCCTCCACCAGCCGGTGCGCCATCAGGTTAAAACGCATACGGGTATCTGCCGACTGGGTATTGACCACCGTCAGTTGTCGGCTATCAAGCAGCAGCCCCAACTCAGGAACCAGCTTAATCGCCAGTGCCGCATGGCTCCCCAACGAGCGGGCGAGGCGCATTTTCCAGCGCGCCACATCCTCCGCCTCCAGCCCCAGCAGCCAAAGAACCAGTGAGCGAAACGCCGATGCAATAACCGTGTAGGGCAGTACCGGGGAATAAGGGTCAGCTCTGCTTATCGCCAGCAGCGTCCGCCGCTGCTGGAGTTTTTTCAGCGCCGATGAGATAAGCGAAGACTTACCGCTGCCCGGCGGGCCGCTGACAATCACCAGCGCATGCGAGCCGCTTTCCTCGACCCGGTCAAAGGCCGCCAGCAACTGAGTATGCTGGGGGTGATTCAAAAACAGCGGGTCAGGCAACATGCGGGCAGGCTCCCGGTCCTGTAAACCGGGGGTAAAAGAGGCAATTTCACCGTTTTTGACCAGCGACGCCTGGCAGCGACGCAGGTCGGCAATCAATCCCTCAACCGTCTGATAACGGTTTTCCGGGGATTTTTTCAGCAGCCGGAGAATGATCTCTGCAAGGGTGGGCGGTACGTCTGCCCTGACTTCGCAGGGTGAACGCGGAGAAGAGGCTATGTGGTGATGCGTCCACTCGGCCTGGCCGCCATCATTGAGATCAAAAGGCAATTCACCGGTCAGCAACTCATAAAGCACGACGCCCAGACTGTAGAGATCGCTACGTCTGTCGACGTTATCCGGGGTCCGCGCCGTGTGTTCCGGCGACATATAAACCGGCGTGCCGCCCGATACCGTTAACCACCCGGGACGGGTTGCGTCGTCCACCCCGCTCGTCAGACCAAACCCGCCTAACCGGTAAGCGCCCCCAGGGTCGATAAAAAAGTGCCCGGGTTTGATATCGCTATGAATCAACCCCTGGGCGTGCATCTGCCGTAATGGCGTACAAAGACGAATGGCGAGGGAGAGAAAATCGGTGAGGCTGCGCCCGCGGGTGCGACCCGACTGCGCCAGCGTACGGAAAGGGAAAGGTGCATAAACCAGCGCATAATGACCATGGTAGCTGGTGCAGTTCATCGGCTTTATCGCCCATGCGCCCGAAAGTCTGGCGCGCATCGAGAATTCATTTTTCAGACGCTGCGTCGTCTGGAACACGGCTTCATAACCCGATACCGCAGCACTTGCCAGAATAAAATCGCTGCCCGAATGGAGTGGCTGGCACAGCGTCCACGCAATGCCCCCTTCTTGCGACAGGCAGGTAAAGATGATGTCATCGGTCAGGGTGATGACCTCGCCGTCCATCATTTTCCCGGCAGCCGACAGTTTTTCGCTCATTCATGCTCCTCGCGCGCGGAGAGTCCGCGGCGGATATGGTCCAGCAGCATATCAATATTAATGGGCTTACGTAGCAGCATGACCGCTCCGGTACCTGGAGCTGAGCGCAACAGATTTTCATCTTCATGTCCGGAGATAAAGATCACCGGCGGCGGCGTCATGCGTTCAAACATCTGCCGGTAGAGGTCCGGTCCGCTCATCCCCTTAAGCTTAATATCAATAATAAGCAGAGAGGCATCAGCCAGCACGGTTTCATCATTGAGAAACGCCTCGGCTGATTCGAAGGCGCGCGTGTCGTACCCCTCCGACTGGAGGAGATTGCTTAATCCGCTACGAACGGAACGTTCATCATCAATAATGACAATGCGCGCTTGCAGCGTCATGCCTTACTCCTCAGTATGTGCGCACCCTAAAGAGCGCTTTTGTCATCAGGGGGAGGCGTACCGCTAATTTTGGGCACGCATTCATGGCGGAACCATGCCAGAGTCACCGGCTCGCCACGCAGCAGCCGGCGGGTAACGGGAACAAGCTGTTCACCCACGAGCATACCGAACAGTCCCAGCAGGGCAATGACCGGCGGGGCGGGCGAATGCACCCGCATCGCACCATAAATGACGCCGGACAGCAGGCCAACGGCCAGAGAAACAACCCAGGATTTCAACATGATTAACCTGCCTCTATATAGCGACTGATGGCCGCAGCGTTGTCCACGCGCTGAGGAGTGGCATGGGGCTGGCTGACAGATACGGGCGGCGCCTGGGGCGTGATGAAGGCGGAGATCAGCTGTTCACCGATCAGCATCCCGAGCAGACCGACCAGCGCCACGGCGGGCGGTGCGGGTGAGCGGACCTTAAGCAGGGCATAGATAAGGCCAATAAGCACACCCGCGCCAAGGGAAATGAGCTCTGTGCTCATAAAAATCTCCCGAAAAGTCGAATGGAACGGGTCGGCGCGTTCACCCCGACCCTTGCAGACAATTATTTACTGGCAGGAACCGGGGCTAAAGTGCGGTGCGCGCCTTTTGCGCGGGCCGGGGCTTTGTGCACCATGGTGTACGCATAATCCACGCCCATACCGTAAGCGCCAGAGTGCTCTTTAACGATATCCATGACCTCGTTGTAGGTCTCTTTGTGTGCCCAGTCGCGCTGCCACTCCAGCAGCACCTGCTGCCAGGTTACCGGAACAACGCCCGCCTGAATCATGCGCTGCATCGCGTAGTCATGGGCTTCTTTCGAGGTGCCGCCAGAGGCGTCAGCTACCATGTAAATCTCATAGCCGCCTTCCAGCATCGCGCACAGCGCGAAGGTGTTGTTGCACACTTCGGTCCATAAACCGGCAACCACCACTTTTTTCTTGCCGTTTTTCGCCAGCGCGTCACGGACTTTCTGGTCATCCCAGGAGTTCATGGACGTGCGCTCAAGCAGGTCGTGCTCCGGGAATACATCCAGCAGTTCAGGGAAGGTATTTCCGGAGAAGCTTTCGGTTTCAACGGTAGTGATGACGGTCGGAATATTGAAGACCTTAGCCGCTTTCGCCAGGCCAACCACATTGTTTTTCAGCACCTGGCGGTCAATAGACTGCACGCCAAACGCCATTTGCGGCTGCTGATCGATGAAAATCATCTGGCAGTTTTGAGGAGTCAGGACTTCAAGCTTAGAGTTGGTCATAAGAATACCCATTGTCGTTAAGTGATCCGTGAAAAGGAGGCGGAAACCATGCAGACAGGGATCGGGATATTCTCGCGCTGCCTGAACCAGCGAACGCTTTTTACCCTTCGTCCCGAGCCGTGCTGTCGGGGCGGATAGTAAGTTTTGTTGGCAATGAGAACTATTATCTCTGTGTATAACTATACGTTCGTATAGGTATACCTTCGTATAACTAGACGCCGTTTTCGCCTGCTCACCATAATCCCTCCAGTTTTCACGCTCTGCGCTGACGGGGCATCTCATCTTATCGTCCGCTGGCACTACGTCAGTTCCGGGCGTCTAACAGGAGGATTTATGGTCTCGCTCGATAAAGCAGAGCTGATATTACTCAACGGCAAGTTTCACACCGTCGACCGGGAAAACCCGGTTGCCGATGCGGTCGCCATTCGTGACGGCAAGTTTCTGGCGGTAGGCAGCCAGGCTGAGGTGATGGAACACCACTGCGAAGGCAGCAAAGTCATCGATCTTAAGGGCAGTACCGCCATCCCCGGCCTGAACGACTCGCACCTGCACCTGATTCGCGGCGGCCTGAACTATAACCTCGAACTGCGCTGGGAAGGCGTCCCCTC
This sequence comes from Phytobacter sp. V91, assembly GCF_965644225.1. Taxonomy (NCBI): domain Bacteria; kingdom Pseudomonadati; phylum Pseudomonadota; class Gammaproteobacteria; order Enterobacterales; family Enterobacteriaceae; genus Phytobacter; species Phytobacter sp. V91. Next base: position 16,886 of record NZ_CBFFRJ010000053.1, read on the forward strand.
GCTGGCTGACGCCCTGCGCATGCTGAAAGAGCAGGCGCTGCGCACGCCATCCCCGCAGTGGGTACGCGTGGTCGGCGGCTGGAGCGAATTTCAGTTCGCCGAGCGCCGCATGCCTACACTCGATGAGATCAACGAAGCCGCGCCGGAGACCCCGGTCTTTATCCTCCATCTCTATGACCGCGCCCTGCTCAATCGCGCCGCGCTGCGGGTTGTCGGCTACACCAAAGACACCCCGAATCCTCCAGGCGGTGAAATTCAGCGCGACAGCAACGGCAACCCGACCGGGATGCTGATTGCCCGCCCGAACGCCATGATCCTCTACGCGACGCTCGCAAAAGGGCCAAAGCTGCCGCAGGAACAACAGGTGAACTCCACCCGCCAGTTTATGCGTGAGCTGAATCGTCTGGGCCTGACCAGCGCCATTGATGCGGGCGGCGGCTTCCAGAACTACCCGGAAGATTACGAAATCATCAACGAACTGCACGCCAAATCGCAAATGACGATCCGTATCGCCTACAACCTCTTTACCCAGCGTCCGGGCCATGAGCTGGAAGATTTCGAAAAATGGACCGATATGCTGACGCCAGGCCAGGGCAGCGACTTCTTCCGCCATAACGGCGCGGGCGAAATGCTGGTCTTCTCCGCCGCCGACTTTGAGGACTTCCTCGAACCGCGCCCGGATCTGGCGCCCGGTATGGAAGACGAGCTGGAACGCGTGGTACGCCATCTGGTCGAGCACCGATGGCCGTTCCGTCTGCACGCGACCTATAACGAATCCATCAGCCGTATGCTCGATGTGTTCGAGCGCGTTAACCGCGACATTCCGTTCAATGGCCTGCACTGGTTCTTCGACCATGCGGAAACTGTCACCCAGTCGAACATTGAGCGCATCAAAGCGCTGGGCGGCGGAATCGCGGTTCAGCATCGCATGGCCTTCCAGGGCGAATACTTCGCTGAGCGCTACGGCATGGAAGCGGTGCGCCATACGCCGCCGGTGGCGAAAATGCTCGAAACCGGCGTGCCGGTAGGGCTGGGCACCGACGCCACCCGCGTTGCCAGCTACAACCCATGGACCGCGCTCTACTGGCTGGTTTCCGGGCGCACCGTCGGCGGCATGCAGATGTATGACGTCAATGCGCGTCTGGATCGCGATACCGCGCTGATGCTCTGGACTCAGGGCAGCGCATGGTTCTCCAGCGAACAGGGCAAAAAAGGGCAAATTAAAGCCGGTCAACTGGCTGATCTCGCCGTGTTAAGCAAAGACTACTTCCGCGTGCCGGAAGAAGAGATCAAAGGCATCGAGTCCGTGCTGACGGTGGTTGACGGTAAAGTCATTTACGCCGCAGGCAGCTTCAGCGGCGAAGCGCCGCCAGCAATTCCGGTTCTGCCGGAGTGGTCGCCGGTGGTCAATGTGCCGGGTCACTACCGCAGTGCGCCGCCGCAGCAGGCCCGCGTCGGGATGATGCCCGCCGTTCACCACTGTAGCGGTCCGTGCGGCGTGCATAACCACCAGCACGATGTGGCACGAGGATCTTCTGTTCCTGTCTCAGACGATAACGCCTTCTGGGGCGCGCTCGGCTGCAGCTGCTTCGCGTTCTGATGCCTATGAAAAATTCAAAATCTCTGCTGCCCCGAATTGATGCGGGGCTGTTCTTCCTGCGCCTCACCGGCAGCCTGCTGCTTCTCTATGTGCACGGGCTGCCGAAGGTGCTGAACTTCAGTGAAGAGCTGACAAAAATCGAAGATCCCTTTGGCTTCGGCCCCTGGATGAGCCTGCTGCCCGCCATTTTGGCCGAAGTGGTGTGCCCGGTCTTCATCATCCTCGGTATCGGCACCCGGCTGGCCTGTTTGCCGATTATTGGCGTGCTGCTGGTGGCGATGCTGGTAGTGCATCCGCAGTGGAGCATCGCTGAAGGGCAATTCGGCTGGCTGCTGCTCATCATCTTTACCACCCTGGCGCTGACCGGAGCGGGTAAATGGCGCGTTAGCGTATATGGGGAACAGGAGCTCAGACATGGCGCAAGTCAATGATATCCAGACGGCATCGTCGCAGGTTGCGTCAGAAGGAGTGAGCGCCGCGCCAGTCAGCACCTCCTCCTGGCAGCCTCTGCGCCAGCCGGTGTTTCGTATGCTGTGGATTGCCACGGTGGTTTCCAACATTGGTTCATGGATGAACGATGTGGGAGTCAACTGGACCATGCTGACGCTGAGCGCCGACCCGCTCGCCGTCGCGCTGGTCCAGGCGGCGAGCAGCCTGCCGATGTTTCTTTTCGCCCTCCCCTCCGGGGTGATGGCGGACATCGTCGATAGGCGAAAATACCTGCTGTTTTCTCAGCTATGGGTGTTTATTGCCGCCGCCGGGTTAACCCTGCTCTCGTTTGCCGGACTCGTTACACCCGTGGTGCTGTTGATTGCAGCCTTCCTGTTAAGCGCGGTCGCCGCCATGAGTTCACCGCAGTTTCAGGCCATCGTGCCGGATCTGGTGGAAAAACATGAGCTGGCTCCCGCCATTGCGCTTAACTCGCTCGGCATTAATATCAGCCGCGCCATTGGCCCGGCGTTGGGCGGTCTGGTGCTCTCCTTTGCCGGTCCCTGGGTGGTGTTCGCCCTCAACGCCCTGTCGGTGCTGGGCGTGACCTGGGTGCTGTGGCGCTGGAAAGCAGAACCCTCAATTCAACGTCTGCCGCCGGAGCACTTCTTCTCAGCCGTGCGTGCCGGGCTGCGCTATGTGCATGCCGCCCCGGTGCTCAGAAACGTGCTGGTGCGTACCGTCGCCTTCTTCACCTTCGCCAGCGCAGGCTGGGCGCTGCTGCCGCTGGTCGCTCGCCGTGAGCTTGGCCTTGGCCCCGGCGGTTACGGGATAATGCTGGCCTGTATCGGACTGGGCGCCATTTGTGGCGCCATTGCGCTGCCGCGTCTGCGCAAACATTTTGATCCCGACAGGCTGATGGTGCTTAACAGCGCGATCTTTGCCGTCAGCATGCTGGCGCTGGCCTTTGTCCGTCACTTCTGGCTGCTCAACGCGTTTGAGTTTCTGACCGGTTTTGCCTGGATTGCGGTGCTCTCCACGCTCAACGTCGGCGCACAGCGCAGCGCCGCGAAATGGGTGAAGGCGCGGGCGCTGGCGGTTTATCTGACGGTCTTTTTTGGCGCCATGACGCTGGGCAGCGCCATCTGGGGCCAGTTGGCTTCGCACTTCGGTATTCCGGCGTCGTTATGCGTGGCGACGGTGGGCATGCTGCTGGCGAGCCTGACTGCGCTGCGCTGGAAGCTGAACAAAGATCCCGACCTGAATCTGGATATTCGTGACATCGACAGCCACGCGCAGTCACTCGACATTTCCCATGAACGTGGGCCTGTCATGGTGATGTACGACTATGTGATTGACCCGCAAGACGTGGCGGAATTTGTCATCTGCGTGCAGGAAATTCGCCGCGTGCGCGTGCGCGGAGGGGCGCTAAGCTGGTCCGTTTATGAAGACATTCAGCGCCCCGGCGTATTCGTGGAATCTTTCGTGGTCGGCAGCTGGATTGAGCATCTGCGCCAGCTGGAGCGGCATACGGTGAATGACCTGCTGATCCAGAGCAAAGTGCAGGCTTTCCACCGGGGAGACGCTCTCCCCAAAGCACGCTATCTGATAGCACCCATAATGTAAGCACTCTTCCTGGCAATCCAGGCAAAGCAACAGTGAGGATTCAGCAATGAGCACCATTAAAACGCAGGACGGTACGCAGATTTATTACAAAGACTGGGGCACCGGCAAACCGGTATTGTTCAGCCATGGCTGGCCGCTGGATGGCGATATGTGGGACAGTCAACTCAACTTCCTGGCCGAGCGCGGCTACCGCGTGATTGCCTTTGACCGTCGTGGTTTTGGTCGTTCCGATCAGCCGTGGAACGGCTACAACTACGATACCTTCGCTTCCGACATCAACGATCTCATCACCACGCTTGATCTTAAGGATGTGACGCTGGTGGGCTTCTCCATGGGCGGCGGCGACGTCTCCCGCTATATCGGCCGCTACGGCAGCGCCCGCGTCAGGGCGCTGGTGCTGCTGGGTGCGGTGACGCCAATTTTCGGTAAAACGGCTGACTACCCGCAGGGCGTCGACATGAGCGTGTTCGAAGGCATTCGCAATGGGCTGCGCCAGGATCGCGCGCAGTTTATCAGCGATTTCGCCACGCCGTTCTACGGCATCAATGCCGGGCAGACCGTTTCTCAGGGGGTGCTGACCCAGACGCTGAACATCGCGCTGCTGGCCTCACTCAAAGGAACCATTGACTGCGTGACGGCCTTTGGCGAGACCGATTTCCGCCCGGATATGGCGAAAGTCGACGTGCCGACGCTGGTGATCCACGGCAGTAACGACCAGATCGTGCCGTTTGCAACCACGGGTAAAGTGGCGGCAGAGATGATCCGTGGCGCGCAGCTGAAGGTATATGACAACGCGCCGCACGGCTTCGCTGTCACCCATCAGGATCAGTTGAACAACGATCTGCTGGCCTTCCTGGAGTCGCTGTAGGTTACAGAAAGCCTCGCCCCGGTAAGGCGAGGCTTTCTCTTGCACTCCCCCGCATCGCGCCCTATCCTCTGCCGGTATGAAAACCACCCGTCTCCCCATCGCAACTCAGCAGGCCATCATGCGCAGCCTGCGGGAAAAGCTTGCCCTCGCGAACAGCAAACTGGAAAGAAATTATCCACTGCCGAAGCTGGTGTATCAGCAGCGCGGCACCGCTGCCGGTACTGCCTGGCTTAATCACTGGGAAATTCGCCTCAACCCGGTTTTGTTGGTCGAAAATGAGCAGGCGTTTATCGATGAAGTCGTACCCCATGAGCTGGCGCACCTGTTGGTATGGAAGCATTTTGGCCGCGTGCCGCCCCATGGCAAAGAGTGGAAATGGATGATGGAGAGCGTGCTGGGTGTTCCCGCCCGACGCACCCACCAGTTCGAGCTGGAGTCGGTTCGGCGTAATACGTTCCCTTACCGCTGTAAATGCCAGCAGCACCAGCTAACCGTCCGCAGACACAATCGTGTTATGCGTGGTGAGGCGACTTATCGCTGCGTGCACTGCGGCGAAACACTGGTTGCCGAACGTTAATTACATGAATCATTAAGAACCTTTTCTCACACCAACTGATTGCATCCTGTCAGCGCATCCGTTACGTTGCGCACTTCAATTGACCGGGAGTGCACCATGTTACGCATCATCTTCTCATTACTGTTGATACTCATAGCCGTTCCGGCATCGGCTGAGGGTATCAATAGCTTCTCACAAGCCAAAGCGGCGGGCGTTAAGGTAAATGCCGACGTACCGGGCGATTTTTACTGCGGGTGTAAAATCCAGTGGCAGGGAAAAAAAGGCGTGGTGGATCTCGCCGCCTGCGGCTACCAGGTACGCAAAAATGAAAACCGCGCCAGCCGCATCGAATGGGAGCATGTAGTGCCCGCCTGGCAGTTTGGCCACCAGCGCCAGTGCTGGCAGGACGGAGGGCGTAAAAACTGCGCCAAAGATCCGGTCTACCGCAAGATTGAAAGCGATATGCACAACCTGCAACCGGCGGTCGGTGAAGTGAATGGCGATCGCGGCAACTTTATGTACGGTCAGTGGAACGGCGGCGAAGGTCAGTATGGTCGCTGTGAAATGAAAATCGACTTTAAAGCAAAACTCGCCGAGCCCCCAGCCAGCGCCCGCGGGTCGATCGCCCGTACCTACTTCTATATGCGCGACCAGTATCAGCTCAACCTTTCTCGCCAGCAGACGCAGTTGTTTACGGCCTGGGACAAGCTTTATCCGGTCACCGACTGGGAATGTACCCGCGATGACCGTATCGCCAAAGTTCAGGGCAACCACAATCCTTACGTGCAGCGCGCTTGCATGGCGCGAAAGAGCTAACCTACACTAGCGGCAATTGTTACTTTTAGGGGTGCATTGACCCTCACCCCGCCCCTCTCCCTGCAAGGGAGAGGGAGCAAACCACACGGAAATCTGAACTATGCGCATTCCCCGTATTTATCATCCCGAATCCATTACCACTGGCACTGAAGTCGCGCTGTCTGAAGACGCAGCCAATCATGTTGGTCGCGTACTGCGGATGAACCAGGGCCAGGCCATTCAGCTTTTCGACGGTTCGAATCAGGTGTTTGACGGTGAAATTACCCGGGCGGATAAAAAAAGCGTGCTGGTCAGAATTACCCACGGGGAAGTCGATGACCATGAATCTCCGCTGCATATTCATCTGGGCCAGGTGATGTCCCGCGGCGAAAAAATGGAATTCACCATCCAGAAATCGATTGAACTGGGTGTAAGCCTCATTACGCCACTTTTTTCCGAACGCTGTGGCGTTAAACTGGATGCCGAGCGTCTGAATAAAAAGCTCGCGCAGTGGCAGAAAATCGCCATCGCCGCCTGTGAACAGTGTGGTCGCAACCGTATTCCGGAAATTCGTCCGGCAATGGATTTGCAAGACTGGTGTGCAGAGGAAGAGAGCGGTCTTAAGCTTAATCTTCACCCTCGCGCCAGCCAGAGCATTAACACGCTGCCGTTGCCGGTTGAGCGGGTGCGTTTGCTGATTGGCCCGGAAGGCGGACTGACCGCCGACGAAATTGCCATGACCGCACGTTACCAGTTTACTGATATTCTGTTGGGACCCCGCGTATTGCGCACTGAGACAACTGCCCTGACCGCCATCACCGCATTGCAGGTACGTTTCGGCGATTTAGGTTAAACGGAGAAGCATAATGATTAAGCTCGGCATCGTGATGGACCCCATCGCGCAGATTAATATCAAAAAAGACACCAGCTTTGCCATGCTGCTCGAAGCGCAGCGTCGCGGCTATGAACTGCACTATATGGAAATGGCCGATCTTTACCTGATCAACGGTGAGGCCCGGGCGCGTACTCGCCTGCTCAGCGTCGAGCAGAACTACGACAAATGGTACGAGTTTGGTAGCGAGCAGGATATTGAACTCGCCTCACTGGACGCCGTGCTGATGCGTAAGGATCCGCCGTTCGATACCGAATTTATCTACGCCACCTACATCCTTGAGCGCGCCGAAGAGAAAGGTACGCTGATCGTCAACAAACCGCAGAGCCTGCGCGACTGTAACGAAAAATTGTTCACCGCCTGGTTCCCGGAACTGACCCCGGAAACGCTGGTCACCCGCAATAAAGCGCAGATCAAAGCCTTCTGGCAGAAGCACAAAGATATCATCCTTAAGCCGCTGGACGGCATGGGCGGCGCCTCTATCTTCCGCGTTAAAGAGAGCGATCCTAACCTGGGTGTGATAACCGAAACCCTGACCGATTTGGGTAACCGTTACTGTATGGCGCAGAACTATCTGCCAGCCATCAAAGACGGCGACAAGCGCGTGCTGGTTGTGGATGGCGAGCCGGTGCCTTATTGCCTGGCGCGTATCCCGCAGGGGGGGGAAACCCGTGGCAACCTGGCGGCAGGCGGTCGCGGCGAACCACGTCCGCTGACCGAAAGCGACTGGGCGATTGCCCGTCGTGTTGCCCCGGTTCTGAAAGAGAAAGGCCTTATTTTCGTTGGTCTGGATATCATCGGCGATCGTCTGACGGAAATTAACGTAACCAGCCCAACCTGCGTGCGCGAGATTGAAGCAGAGTTCCCCATCTCCATCACCGGTATGCTGATGGATGCCATCGAGGCCCGGCTGGCGAAATAACACTTATACCCGTCATATTTAGGGTATATCGCTACCCGAAATATGACGGCTATCGCGGGAGGGAACCCGCAGTTTCATTCCCCCCTAAAGTCTGGCAGTGACAGCGTGTCGCTTTCCCCGCATACTGAACTGCCGCTTTTTTGAACCAGGAAACAGAACCTCTGACAATGAATTTACAGCATCACTTTCTTATTGCCATGCCTGCTCTCCAGGATCCGCTGTTTCGCCGTTCCGTGGTTTATATCTGCGAATACAACGACGATGGGGCCATGGGGTTGGTTATCAATAAACCTCTTGAAAACCTTAAAGTTGAGGGTGTTCTGGAGAAACTGAAAATTACCCCCGAAGACAGGGATCCGGCCATTCGCCTGGATAAGCCCGTGTTACTGGGCGGCCCGCTGGCTGAAGATCGCGGGTTTATCCTGCATACGCCGCCGAATAATTTCGCCTCCAGCATTCGCGTCTCCGATAACACCATTATCACCACCTCCCGTGATGTGCTGGAAACGATGGGTACCGCCAGGCAACCAAAAGAGATACTGGTCGCGCTCGGTTACTCGTCATGGGAAAAGGGTCAGCTTGAGCAGGAAATTCTCGATAATGCCTGGCTGACCGCTCCGGCAGATTTGAACATTCTGTTTAAGACGCCGATTGCCGATCGCTGGCGGGAAGCCGCGAAACTGATTGGCATCGACATTTCGACAATGCCCGGTGTTGCGGGGCATGCCTGATGAGCGGAACCTTACTGGCGTTTGATTTTGGCACCAAAAGCATTGGCGTTGCCATCGGGCAGCGCATTACCGGCACCGCCCGCCCGCTCAGTGCGCTTAAGGCGCAGGATGGCACTCCTGACTGGAATCAGATAGACAGGTTATTAAAAGAGTGGCAGCCGGAAGCCGTTATCGTCGGCCTGCCTCTGAATATGGACGGCAGCGAGCAGCCGCTCACCGCCCGTGCGCGCAAGTTTGCCAATCGTCTTCATGGTCGTTTCGGCGTGGCGGTGACGCTGCATGATGAGCGTCTTAGCACCGTTGAAGCACGTGCTGGCCTGTTTGAACAGGGTGGTTTCCGGGCCCTGAACAAAGGCAGTATTGACTCAGCTTCTGCGGTCATCATTCTCGAAAGCTACTTCGAACAGCACCTCTGACAGCCCGGGCTGAGTTCACTCAGCCCTTCTCTTCTGCGCAATAACAGATACGTTCTACCGATCGCGCTCACATTTTTGAGCCGATTTTTTTGCATTTCCATGATTGTTTCTATAAAAGAAACAAATCAAGTGTCGTGACTCAGGATTTCTGCGTCAGTCGTCGTGCCAGGGTATGCAACTCGCTTAAGCGTTCATCGATGACCTTATTGTCCACCTGCCACATTCCGGCAAAGGCCAGCGCCGCTGAATGAGCGCCAAGGGGTTTGGCCATCGACACTTCGCCGTCATCGTGATGCCAGACCACGCGTCCCTGCTCACGTTGCTGGGCAATATGAGGTGCCAGTTGCTGCCACTGCTCATCCACAAAACGCTTTTGCAGCTCTTCATCGCTTTCAGCTGCAAGCAGTGACATACCGATCACCGATTGCCATGCGGGCAGCATATGAAAACCCGCCAGCGCCTGGGTGACCTGAGTGCCGGGTTCAGAGTGATAGATATAGATGACCTGATCTTCCCAGAGCACGCCCATCGCCACCACGATGTCTTTGGGGGCGAAATTTTCCAGCAGGGGCAAAGCCTGGGAAAAAAGCGCAGAGCCGCGGATCGCCTGGGCAGCCAGGGCGTGAATACCAGGCCCCGGCAGATAGCGACGTTGCTCATCCTGCATGGTCAGGCCGATGGAGGCCATGGTCATCAGCAGACGATTGACCCGCGTGGTGTTGATCCCCATCAGTCGCGCCAGCTCGCGACAGCCGATGGCACGGCCGCTGGAGACCAGGTATTGCAGGCAGCGAATACCATCAATCAGGCTTTGGTTCGGTTGTGAGGACATACAGGATCTCGCAGATGACTTGAACGTCAATTTTACCGTCAGGAAACAAGGATACAAGGTATGAATATCTATCCGCAAACCGGAACGAGAACCTTTCCTTCAAAGCAGCTAAACGCTGACCTTGTGGTCGCCGGTGGGGGGCTGGCAGGACTGTGCGCTGCCCTTGCCGCAGCACGTGAAGGATTGCAGGTCGTGCTTATCCAGGACAGGCCCGTCCTTGGCGGTAATGCTTCAAGCGAAGTTCGCCTGTGGGCGAACGGGGCCACCTCGCATATGGGCAACAATAATCGTTGGGCCCGCGAAGGCGGGATCATGGGCGAGATACTCGAAGAGAACCTGTGGCGCAATAAAGAAGGTAACCCGGTGATGTTTGACCTGGTGCTACTGGACATGGCCAAAAGCCAGCCAGGCCTGACATTGCTGCTCAATACCACGATTTACGCGCTGGAAAAAACGCAGCGCACCCTGAGCCAGGTCAGTGCCTTTAACGCCATCAACGAGACCTTCTACATCGTGAATGCCGACCAGTTTTGCGATGCCACCGGTGACGGTGTGCTTGGCTTTCTGGCGGGGGCAGAGTATCGGGAAGGGGCAGAAGAGCCTGAGGAACTGGGCGAGAAAATGGCCCCAGGCGATAACTTCGGCCATAAACTTGGGCATTCAATTTACTTCTACACCAAACACACGCCAGGCCCGGTCAATTTTGTCCCGCCCTCATTCGCCTTGCAGGACATTACCGCCATTCCTCGTTATAAACGCCTGACGTCGACCCTCAACGGCTGCGACCTGTGGTGGCTGGAATGGGGGGGGCGGCTGGATACCGTTCATCAGAGTGAGGAGATCAAATGGGAGCTGTGGAAAATCGTCTGGGGGGTATGGGACCACATCAAAAACTCCGGCGAATTCCCCGAAGCCGCCAACATGACCATCGAATGGGTTGGCGCCATTCCCGGTAAACGTGAAAGCCGCCGCTTTATGGGCGACCATTTGTTATGCCAGCAGGACATCATCGAACAGCGCGACCACTACGATGCCGTAGCCTATGGCGGCTGGTCGATTGACCTGCATCCGGCAGACGGGGTCTACAGTACCCATGATGGCTGCCGCCAGTTTCACAGCAAAGGCACTTATACCATTCCCCTGCGTAGCCTCTACAGCCGCTCACTGGATAATCTCTTTCTGACCGGCAGACTGATTTCCGCCTCCCATGTGGCTTTCGGCAGCGCCCGCGTCATGTGCACCTGCGGTCTGCTCGGCGAAGTGGTTGGCCAGGCGGCGGCATTGTGTAAAACCCGGCAACTGACGCCTGCACAGCTGGCGCAGCGTGAACAGGTCAAGTTGCTGCAACAGCAACTCCAGGCCCGGGGCTGCTATATTCCCCGCCAGTGGCTGGATAACCCGGCGCAGGGGGCAACCGTCACCGCCAGTAGCCAATACATCCTCAGCTCACTGGCCCTCAACGGTCAGTGGCATTCGCTGAGTGAACGGATGGCGGTTTTGCTGCCGGTACAGGCAGGTAAATCGCCCGGTGAGATAACCGTACGCCTGCGCTCATCCTCCCGGCAATCGCTGACCTGTTCGCTGCTCACAAGCCATCATGCCGGCAACTTCACCCCCGAAGAACAGTTCGACAGCTGTACCCTGGAGGTGGAAGGCGAGCAGGATTACAGCTTCAGTTTCACCAGGCAAAGCGATCACGACCAGTATATGTTCCTCGCCTTTGATGCCCAGCCGAATGTTGAGATAGCGCTAACGGATACCCAACTGCCCGGCATCATGACCGTTTTCAACAGCCTGAATGCCCGCGTGGCGAAACACACCCGCCAGATTGTCGACGGCGATTACGGCGCTGATGAGTTCGATTTCTGGCTACCGCGCCGCCGCCCTCATCAGGTCATGCCCGCACTTAACTTTAGCCAGCCTCTGCGCTGCTATTGCCCGGACAATCTCCTTAATGGCCGCCTGCGCCCGGAACAGCAAACTAACGCCTGGGTGCCCGCCGCTGATGATCCACTGCCCACTTTGCGCTGGCAGTGGCGCGCCCCTCAACGCGTCTCCATCCTGACGCTGGTACAGGACAACGATTTCGACAATGCGATGGAAACCGTGCAGATGGGCCACTTCCTGCCGGTCACTCCCCACTGCATCACCCACTACCGCCTGTGGGCCGATGAGACGTTGCTTGCAGAAGTGACCCGCAATCACCACTCGGTCTGCGAACACCGGCTGCCCGTCCCCGTTACGGCGCGCGAAGTACGCCTGGAGATTCTGGCCACCGCCGGAGCGCTGCCCGCGATCTACTCGCTGAACATCAGCTAAAGCCGCCCCTGGGCCTGCCGGTGCTGGAGACTCTGGGCAAAGGTCTGCATCCCCACCTGCTGCCCGGTTTGTAGCACGCCGGGTAGCTGGTGCGTTTTTCCTTCACGGATAAGATTGGCCACCGCCGGGGTATTAATCAACAGCTCAAACAGCGCCACACGCCCGCCCTGCGTATCTGCCTCAAGCCGCTGGGCCAGCACCGCCTGTAGGCTCCCGGCAAGCTGGCTGCGCACCGGGTCTTTCTCCTCGGCAGGAAAGGTATCCACCAGTCGTTCAATGGCCTGGTGCGCGCCCCGGGTGTGCAGGGTTGCCAGTACCAGATGACCGGTTTCTGCCGCCGTCAGCGCCAGACGAATGGTTTCGCTGTCACGCAGTTCACCCAGTAAAATGACGTCAGGATCTTCGCGCAATGCGCCCCGCAGGCCTGCGGCAAAAGAGACGCAGTGTGGGCCAATTTCCCGTTGCTGGATCAGACAGCGCTCGCTGGTGTGGATAAACTCCACCGGATCTTCAAGGGTCAAAATATGCCCGTCGAGATGCTGATTATAGTGGCTCACCACCGCCGCAAGGGTCGTGGACTTACCGCTGCCGGTGGCTCCGGTCACCAGAATAAGGCCATGCTCGCGCGTCAGCAGTTGCGTAAATGCCGCAGGAACCTCAAGCTCGCTGAGTGTCGGGCAGCGCGTTGGCAGCAGACGCAAAGCCAGTGAGACGCCCCGTTGATGGCGAAAGACGCTGGCCCGAAGCCTCTGCTGGCTCGGGGTGGTCAGGGCAAAATCCGCCTGCCCGGCCGTTCGTAACTGATGTTGCTGAACCTCGGTTAAATGGGTGACCAGCAGCGTGCTGATATCCGGAGGCTCAAAAGGGGCGATTTCCAGCCGCCCTTGCCTGCGCCAACGCGGCGCCTGGCAATCGCACAGGTGTAGATCCGAGACGTTATGCTTTACACTAAGCTCCACTATTTTTTCCATATCCATAAAGCCATCCTGGGAATATGAACGATATAGCGCATAACCTGGCACAGGTCCGGGCCAAAATCTTAGCCGCAGCAACAACTTGCGGCCGTGCTCCAGAAGAAATTACGCTGCTTGCGGTCAGTAAAACCAAACCTGCGAGCGCCGTCGTACAAGCATTCGAGGCCGGTCATCGGGCGTTTGGCGAAAACTACGTGCAGGAAGGCGTCGATAAAATCCTTCATTTCCGCCAGCAGGGCGTGGAAGGCATGCAATGGCACTTTATTGGCCCGCTGCAATCCAACAAAAGCAGGCTGGTGGCTGAGCATTTTGACTGGTGCCATACCGTTGACCGTCTCAAAATCGCCAGCCGCTTAAGCGAACAGCGCCCGGCAGAACTGCCGCCGCTGAACGTGCTGATTCAGGTCAATATCAGCGATGAACAGAGTAAATCCGGTATCGACCTTGCCGAACTGGATGCGCTGGCAGCCCAGGTGGTTGAATTACCGGGTATCTGCCTGCGTGGTTTGATGGCGATCCCGGCGCCAGCCGCCAGCTACGACCAGCAATTTGCCTTGGCCCGTCAAATGGCTGTCGCATTTGACGCGCTTAAGGTACGTTACCCCAGCGTTGACACCCTTTCTCTGGGAATGTCTGACGATATGGAAGCCGCGATTGCGGCAGGTAGCACCATGGTGCGCATCGGAACGGCCATTTTTGGCGCGCGCGATTACACAAAAAACTAAGGAAACCTGAGGAACGCCATGAATACGTTGTCCACTCTCCTTTCACTGCTTATCCAGGCTTACACCATGGTACTGCTGCTGCGCATCTGGATGCAGTGGGCGCGCTGTGATTTCTATAACCCGTTCTCGCAGTTTATTGTGAAGGTCACCCAGCCGATAGTTGGCCCACTGCGGCGCATCCTGCCTTCAATGGGGCCAATTGACAGCGCATCGCTGCTGATTGCGCTGGTGCTTTGCGCCATAAAAGTGTTCTTAAACCCGTACGTCACCATGGACGGCGTGTTTATCGCCCTGGCGGCAGTGCTGATAATCCTTAAAACCGTCGGCTCGCTGATTTTCTGGGTGCTGCTGGCCATGGCCATTATGAGTTGGGTAAGCCAGGGCCGTAGCCCGGTAGAATACGTGCTGTTGCAGCTGACGGAACCGCTGCTGCGCCCGATCCGTCGCCTCCTTCCCTCGATGGGCGGCATTGATTTTTCGCCGATGATTCTGGTGCTGTTGATGTATGTCATCAACATGGGCGTGATGGAGCTGCTGGCGAATACCATCGTTCCGTTGGCTTATATCTGGAACTGGGCGTGAGTGCCGTCACTTCCTGTGACGACGGGCTGGTACTGCGGCTGTATATTCAGCCGAAGGCCAGCCGGGATACCATTGTCGGACTGCATGGCGACGAGTTAAAAGTCGCCATCACTGCCCCACCGGTCGATGGGCAGGCTAATGCCCATCTGGTCAAATTTCTCGCCAAACAGTTTCGGGTGGCTAAAAACCAGGTGCTGATTGAAAAAGGCGAACTGGGCCGCCATAAACAGGTCAAAATTACCCATCCGCAACAGATTCCTTCGGCCCTTACGGCCCTGATTAATTAGGATCCATTATGCAAAAAGTTGTTCTCGCCACCGGTAATCCCGGTAAAGTGCGCGAGCTTGCCTCGCTGCTGAATGATTTCGGTCTGGATATCGTGGCGCAAACTGAACTGGGCGTTGAGTCCGCCGAAGAGACCGGGCTGACTTTTATCGAAAACGCGATCCTCAAAGCGCGTCATGCCGCACAGGTGACCGGCCTGCCAGCCATTGCCGATGACTCGGGTCTGGCCGTTGACGCGCTGGGCGGGGCACCGGGGATCTACTCCGCACGTTACTCCGGGGTGGATGCGAGCGACGAAGCCAATCTGCAAAAGCTGCTGACCGCCTTGCAGAACGTGCCGGACGATAAGCGTCAGGCCCGGTTCCACTGCGTGCTGGTTTATATGCGTCACGCCGAAGACCCGACACCGCTGGTCTGTCATGGCAGCTGGCCTGGCGTTATTACCCGTACACCTGCAGGCCAGGGCGGGTTTGGTTACGATCCGATTTTCTTTGTGCCGACGGAAGGTAAAACAGCCGCCGAACTGACCCGCGAAGAAAAGAGCGCCATCTCCCACCGTGGGCAGGCGCTGAAACTGTTACTGGAAGCATTACGTAATGGCTAATTTGCCGCCTTTAAGTCTTTATATTCACATTCCGTGGTGCGTGCAGAAATGCCCGTACTGCGATTTCAATTCCCACGCGCTGAAAGGCGAGGTGCCGCACGATGACTATGTGCAGCATCTGCTGGCCGATCTGGATATCGATGTCCCTTACGCGCAAGGGCGTGAAGTAAAGACCATCTTTATTGGTGGCGGTACGCCGAGCCTGCTCTCCGGCCCGGCGATGCAGACCCTGCTCGATGGCGTGCGTGCGCGTCTCAATCTGGCAGCAGATGCGGAAATTACGATGGAAGCAAACTCTGGGACCGTTGAAGCCGATCGCTTTGTCGATTACCAGCGCGCCGGGGTGAACCGTATTTCCATCGGCGTACAGAGTTTCAGTGAGCCGAAGTTGCAGAAGCTTGGGCGTATTCACGGCCCGGATGAGGCCAAACGCGCGGCTCATCTGGCAACGGGTCTGGGGTTACGCAGCTTTAACCTGGATTTGATGCACGGCCTGCCGGATCAGTCGCTGGATGAAGCGCTGGACGATTTACGTCAGGCGATTGAACTGAACCCGCCCCATCTGTCCTGGTATCAGCTCACCATCGAACCCAACACGCTGTTTGGTTCGCGCCCGCCAGTGTTACCGGACGACGATGCGTTATGGGATATTTTCGAACGCGGTCATCAGTTGCTTACTGCGGCTGGCTATCAGCAGTACGAAACCTCGGCCTATGCCAAACCTGGGTATCAGTGCCAGCACAACCTCAACTACTGGCGCTTTGGCGATTACCTCGGCATCGGCTGCGGCGCGCATGGCAAAGTGACCTTCCCGGACGGGCGGATTTTACGTACCGCGAAGACCCGCCACCCACGCGGTTATATGCAGGGGCGTTATCTGGAGCGCCAGCATGATGTGGCGACTGAAGATAAGCCATTCGAGTTCTTTATGAACCGTTTCCGCTTGCTGGAAGCGGCCCCGCGCGCTGAATTCACGCTGTTTACCGGGCTTGATGAGAGCGTGATCCGCCCACAGCTCGATGCCGCATTAGCCCAGGGTTATCTCACCGAGTGCGAGCAGTACTGGCAGATAACCGAGCACGGCAAGCTGTTTTTAAACTCCCTGCTGGGGCTGTTCCTCGCCGAAGAGCCCTGAAGCCTGCTCCAGGATTTTGCCTCACGTTCAGCCAGCTAAGAAATTAGCTGGCAAAGTGGGGGAATGGAAAAAGCAAAACAACTCCGCGCTGATATGACCCTCGAAGAAACCCGCCTCTGGTATTTGCTCAGGGGTCGGCGTTTTTACGATTATAAATTTCGTCGACAAATGCCAGTTGGGCCCTATTTTGCCGACTTCGCCTGTTTTAAAGCGAAGCTGATTGTTGAACTGGATGGAGGGCAGCATCAGGATAATGATGACTATGATGGGCGTAGAACGGCATTCCTGAATGCGATGGGATGGGAAGTCATCCGTTTCTGGAACAATGAACTGAGAGCTAATGAGGAAGGAGTGCTGATGGTGAGCCTGTACATAAAATTGTGTAATTGCCTGATTTTGATATGTTCAATCCAACATCAAAAGCAGGTTAATTTATGGA